>JAWOIG010000046.1:0-14202 GCA_046484775.1 Clostridia bacterium
GAATTGTCTGCAATGACAGGCGGCAGGATACTGAACTCGGTACCCGGAACATCCGTTGATGTTCATGAACCGGAATTCAAGGTTTTCATTGAAATCCGGAAAAGCGCATATATTTATTCAGAGTGCATTAGGGCTGGAGGCGGAATGCCGGTCGGAAGTTCCGGAAGAGGTGTCGTCCTTCTTTCGGGTGGTATCGACAGTCCGGTAGCAGCTTACATGATGGCGAAAAGGGGATTGAGACTCGACGCCATATATTTCCATTCACATCCATACACATCGGAGATGGCAAAACAGAAGGTCATCGACCTTGCGGTAAAACTCAGTTTGTATTGCGGGGAAATCCGGGTCCATGTCGTTGATTTTACTGAGGCTCAGCTTGAAATTTATGATAAATGCCCGCATGAGCGCCTGACCATCATAATGAGGAGAGCCATGATGATGACAGCTGAAATGCTTGCTGAAAAAATAGGCGCCAAAGCGCTTGTGACGGGAGAGTCGCTTGGCCAGGTTGCCAGTCAGACCATGGAAAGCCTGGGTGTTACCAATGCCGCTGTCAGCCTTCCCGTATTCAGGCCGTTGATCGGCATGGATAAATACGAGGTTATTGATATAGCTCGTAAAATAGACACATTCGACATCTCCATTCTCCCTTATGAAGACTGCTGCACGGTTTTTGTTGCAAAGCATCCGGAGACAAAACCCACGCTTGAAAAAATATTGGAGTCTGAACAAAATATCAATATGAAGAGAATCGTTGAAAAATGCTTCGACAGCATAGAAATCATAGGTGGCTGACATGAATATCGGAAAGCTTCCCAACAATCTTCTTGAAAAACTTATTTTGAACACATTGGAAACAAGACGCAGTGAAACAGTAGTAAAACCGGCAGTGGGGGAGGATTGCTGTGTCCTGGATCTTGGCGGCAAGCTGTGTGTAATTTCAACCGATCCCATAACAGCCGCAGATGAAAACGCGGGAATACTTGCCGTTCTGGTTTCGCTTAACGACCTCGCGGCCAGCGGTGCGGAGCCTGTAGGAATACTTACAACGGTTCTGTTTCCTCCCGGCACAAATGAAGCGCAGATATTCGATTTGTTTAAGTCCATTAATGAAACATGCGCCAGGATGAACATCGATGTCCTCGGCGGCCATACCGAAATCACTGATACAGTAAATAAACCGGTCATCATAACTACTGCAATCGGCAAAGTGGGAGAAGCCGGTCTTATAAAATCGAGCGGAGCCAGGGAAGGCGACTCGATTTTAATTACAAAGGCAATAGGACTTGAAGGAACTTCAATAATAGCATCGGATAAAAAGCAGGAAATTTCCAAAATTCTTTCTGCGGATGAGATTTTGACCGCCCGCTCCTTCATAAAGGAGATAAGTGTTCTGGAAGAAGGGCTTTTTGCGGCCCGCAACGGAGCAAGCTCAATGCATGATATAACGGAGGGGGGTGTCCTGGGGGCCGTATGGGAAGTATGCAGGGCCTCGTGCAAAGGGGCTGAAATAAAACTTGATGATATTCCCGTGCGAAATGAAACCTCGAAGATTTGCTCTTATTACAAGATAGACCCATACAGGCTCATTTCTTCGGGAAGCATGCTGATAACATGCGCCAGCGATGATAGGGACAGAATAACGGATGGAATAAAAGATATGGGAATAACCTGCACTGAAATAGGCATCATTACCCCCGGCGATGAGATTTATTATTATCAGGACGGCGCTAAGCATCTCCTTGGACAGCCTGAATCCGATGAGCTGTATAAAGTAATTTGATGTTTACAAAGCCCGGTCATTATGTTAGAATAGCATCCGTGCTTTAAATAGGGCGGTCCTCTGCAAAATACATTGCATGAACGCTATACGGAAGGAGGAACAAATAATGGACATATTGAAATCAATCGAGCAGGAACAGATGAGAACTGATCTGACAAGACCTGCTATCGGTGATTATGTCAAGGTTCACCTTAACATTGTCGAAGGAACCAGAAAAAGGGTACAGGTATTCGAAGGAACCGTAATTGGTATGAAGGGCTCGGGCCTTAAGGAAACATTTACGGTCAGGCGGTTATCCTACGGCGTGGGCGTTGAAAAGGTCTTGCCTTTGCATTCACCGAAAATAAATAAAATCGAAGTACTCAGAAAAGGCCGGGTCAGGCGTGCCAAGCTGTTTTATCTCAGGGACAGAGTCGGTAAATCAGCCAGGGTCAAGGAAAAAATTGTATCCAAATAATCTAAAAAGGGGGGCTTTGCCCCCTTTTATTCTCATGGAAAGATTTTATGAAAAGCAAATTTTTAAAAGAATTTATTAATTGGGTTGAAGCAATAGCCATTGCCGTTGTTCTTGCAATTCTTATCAGAGGGTTTTTATTTGAACCCGTTATTATAGAAGGAACATCCATGCTTGAGACGCTGCAAGACGGGGACAGGGTTATCCTAAACAAAATTACCCTGGCTTTCAACGAACCTGATTATGGGGATATAATCGTGATAGAAGTAGAGCCGCCGTATTTCAATGTCTTGAAATTTCTGAACGACAACAAACTGGCAAAAAGGTTGCTGCCAACGCTGACAGGCGCCGATTATATCAAGAGGGTGATTGCCAGGGAGGGCGACACAGTTGATATAATCGATGGATTTGTATATCTTAACGGTGAAAAGCTGGATGAGAGATATTTGAAGGCGGACGGCATAACAAGACTGATGCTCGTTCCGATGCCTTATACCGTTGAAGAAGGCAAATTGTTCGTTATGGGCGACAACAGGTCGGCAAGCCGCGACAGCCGTACTTTTGGAACGATTGAAATCGAGCAGGTTATAGGTATAACAAGGACAAGAATCTGGCCCATCAACAAAATTGGCAGTATAGACGGGGGCGGCTGATGGACATAAACTGGTATCCGGGACACATGGCGAAAACCAAAAGACTGCTTGCGGAGAATCTGAAAATCTCAGATATCGTCATAGAACTTCTTGATGCGCGGGTTCCTTTCAGTAGTCAGAATCCTGATTTCAAAAATCTTTTCAATAATAAAAAAAGAGTGAAGGCTTTCAATAAAGCGGATCTCGCTGACGAACGAATATCAATGGAATGGCAGTCCTACTACGAGAGTAAAGGAATACCATGCATATTCATTAACAGCAGGAACGGCGCCGGTTTCAAGAAACTTCTTTCATCAATAGAAGAAAATCTCGAAGAAAAATTTGCAAGGGATGCTTCACGGGGAATTCGAAGAAGACCTATTCATGCAATGGTGGTAGGCATACCCAACGTAGGTAAGTCGACTTTCATAAACACTCTGGCCGGCAAGGCTGCTGCCAGGACAGGGGACAGGCCCGGCGTTACGCGTGATAAGCAGTGGATCAAGATAAATTCAAAAATTCACCTTCTCGATACGCCCGGAATATTATGGCCGAAGCTAGGGGACAGGCAAATCGGATTGAACTTGGCGCTGACAGGCGCAATAAAGGATGAAATAATGGATGTAGGCGAGCTTGCCGTCAGCCTGATTGATTTTTTATCATTCAATTACAGATCCGCACTGAGAGAAAGATACGGGATTTCATCTGATATAATTTCCGCCCATGAAATACTTGAAGCCATTTGCCTGAAAAGAGGATTCCTTTCCGACGGTGGAAATCCTGATGTACTAAGGGCTGCAGAAACGCTTCTTGATGAGTTCAGGGGCGGTTTGCTCGGAAGGATAACACTTGAAGTTCCTCCCGCGGAACAGAATATTGTATAATATATATGGCCGGCGGATATGACGATTGAAGCATCTGAATCCATCTGAATTATACCAGGGGTTGCAAAATGAAAAAAACCAAGAAAAATAAGAACATTTCATTGATTGCCGCCATTATCATTGGTCTTGCCGTCTCTCTTCTTTTCAGAGGATATATTTTTGAAAGTATACGAATTGAAGGAGATTCGATGGATGACACGCTTCATAACGGAGACCGCGTTGTTCTGAACAAGATCCTTCTTTATGAAAATGAAATAGAGCGAGGGGATCTCGTTATAATCGAAGTTGAAAAACATCGTTTTACGCTTCTTAAGTTTTTTAACGACATTCCTTTGGCCGGAAGGCTTTTCAGGACCCCTGTCGGGAAGGATTATATCAAGCGTGTGGTTGCAGTGGGAGGCGATGTCGTCGACATGAAGGACGGATGGCTGTACATAAACGGCGAAAGACAGGAAGAGCCTTATACCAAGGACGTCAAATACACCTTTGATAAAGGATTCATAAAAATGCCTTACCTGGTTGAGGAAGGGAAATATTATGTGCTTGGCGACAACCGGGCCGACAGCAACGACAGCCGCAATTTCGGTGCGATCGGCAAGGATATGATCCTTGGGATAGTAAGGACAAGAATCTGGCCCCCGGGTGATATGGGAAGAATAGACAAATAGCATGAAATTTGAATTTCGGAGGTCATATGGATCTTAAAAAGACAAGGGAACTTGTCGAGGCAATGAATCCTGTGGATGCGCTTCAATACATAGCAACGCTTGATGAAGGCGATGCATATGATAAATTGAAGAAAAAGCTTAAATCTGAATACAGTCGTCTCAAGGACATGCGTAAGTTCGAGGAACAAGTGCTTGCCCATGGATTCACTAACCCTGCAGGACTGGATGAGGCGGGGAGGGGTCCCCTTGCAGGGCCTGTTGTCGCCGCCGCCGTCATACTTCCTGAGGAATACATGGTATACGGTCTTAACGATTCCAAAAAACTGTCGGAAAAAAGAAGGAATCTGCTTTATAAGATCATAACCAGGGATGCCGTTGCGTATACAATAAAACAAATAAGCAATATTGAAATCGACCGGATAAACATACTTGAAGCTACTAAAAAGGCAATGCTGCAATGCGTTCTCGACCTTGAGGTGAAGCCGGGTTATCTTCTTGTGGATGCGGTGGGAATAGATGGTACCGATATAAAACAAGCCGGAATCATAAACGGAGACGGCAGGTCGGTATCCATAGCCGCAGCATCGGTTCTTGCAAAGGTTTACAGGGATTCCATCATGTATGAATATGATTCATTATATCCCGAATATGGATTTTGCCGACACAAGGGATATGGCACCCCTGAACACATTGCGGCATTGAAAAAATTCGGTCCTATTAAGATACATAGAAGAAGTTTCATTAAAAATATTGTATAATGACTTTCAAACGGAGGGTTTGCATATGGATTATAAAAAAATGAACCAGGGGCAGCTTATTGAAGAAAAGGAATCTCTTCTCAGAAAAATAAATGAATTCAAGGCAATGGAAATAAAATTAAACATGTCCAGAGGGATTCCAAATCCCCGCGTAATAGATATCGCAGCAAAAAAATTCAGCGGAATCGATGTATATACAAGCAGAATACATAAGGATAAAGCCGATCTTGGCACCTATAACCAGTCGCTTCTAGCCGGTATACGGGAAGCAAGGGAGTTTTTTGCGGAAATACTGGATGTGGAAATTGAAAACATAATAATCGGAGGCAATTCAAGTCTCAACCTTATGTTCGACATGTTCTCTCAACTCATGCTGCATGGGAACTGCGACAGCGAACGACCCTGGTGCCATGAAGAAAAAATCAAGTTTCTATGCCCCGTACCCGGTTATGACAGGCATTTCGCCATATGCGAATACATGGGCATTGAAATGATAAGCGTCCCTATGACCGGAGAGGGACCCGACATGTCCGTTGTGGAATCATTTGCTTCATCAGACAGTTCCATCAAGGGCATATGGTGCGTACCACTGTACAGCAATCCGGACGGGTGCATATATTCCGAAAAAACCGTCCTCCGCCTGGCAACAATGAAAACCGCGGCAGATGATTTCAGAATATTCTGGGACAACGCCTACAGCATGCACCATCTGTTCGAGAATGATGAGAAATGCGTGCTGAACATTCTGAAGGAATGTAATTCTGCGGGAAATCCCAAAAGACCGTATATATTTTCATCGACATCGAAGATATCGCTGCCGGGATCCGGCATTTCCGCAATCGCCGCTTCGATAGACAATGTCAGGGACATTCTTTTACGCATGAAATACCAGACAATCGGTTATGACAAGATGAATATGATCAGGCATGCGATTGCTTTCCCGGACAGGGCTTCCGTTGCGGAGCATATGAAAAAAATCGCGGGAATTCTAAGGCCGAATTTTGAGATTACTCTTCTGACAATGGAAAGGGAACTGGGAGGACTCGGAATAGCCGATTGGTCATGTCCATCGGGGGGCTATTTCATCAGTTTCAATTCAATGGAAGGCTGTGCTTCCAGAATAATCGGGTTGTGCGCAGAAACCGGTGTCGTGCTTACACCTGCGGGTTCAACATTCCCATATGGGAAAGACCCCCTGGACGCCAACATTAGGATTGCTCCGACATACCCATCTTATGACGAGATGAAAATGGCCGCCGAAGTATTCTGCACATGTGTAAAATATGCGGTCCTTGAGAAGATAACCGCAGGAGGAAGATATGATTGATAATTATGAAAGTCCGTTTTCCCTAAGATGGGCTTCGCGTGAAATGAGATACCTGTTTTCACAGGAAAAGAAGTTCCGGACGTGGCGCAGATTATGGATTGTGCTTGCCGAGTCTTTGAAAGAGCTGGGGCAGGACATTTCGGATGAGCAGATAGCTGAAATGAAATTATATGAAAATGATCTGAACATAAGTGATGCAGAGGAATTCGAAAAGCAAACACGGCATGATGTCATGAGCCATATACTGGCTTATGGAAAGCAATGCCCGCTTGCAAAACCAATTATTCATCTGGGTGCCACTTCATGTTATGTCGGTGACAACACCGATATACTTATTATGAATGAAGCGCTTGTACTGATACGGATGAAGCTGCTGAAAACTATGGAGAATCTTAAAAAATTCGCGCTTGAATACAGGGATTTGCCAACACTGGGCTTCACTCATTTTCAGCCCGCTCAGGTAGTGACAGTCGGCAAAAGGGCCTGTCTATGGCTTCAGGACCTTCTTCTAGACCTGGATGAACTTGAATTCACTGTGTCCAGGCTGAAGCTCAGGGGAGCCAAGGGGACCACGGGAACTCAGGCAAGCTATATGGAGCTATTCGACGGAAACCCGGGGCCAGTAATCAAACTGGACCGTCTCATAGCCGAAAAACTCGGTTTTCATGAAACTTATGATGTCACCGGGCAGACATATCCGAGGAAAGTTGATTCGCGGATACTTAACCTGCTTTCCCAGATTGCTCAGAGCGCCCATAAATTTGCGACTGATATACGTTTGCTGCAGAACCTGAAGGAAATAGAGGAACCTTTTGAAAAGAACCAGGTCGGTTCTTCCGCGATGGCCTATAAAAGGAATCCCATGAGAAGCGAAAGGATATGCGGCCTTGCCCGCTTTGTAATAAATAATTCTCTCAATGCTTCTGTAACCGCATCGGTACAGTGGCTTGAGCGAACGCTCGACGATTCTTCAAACCGCAGGCTTTCCCTCGCGGAATCCTTTCTTGCAACAGACTCAATACTTAACCTCTACATTAATATTACCGAGGGGCTGGTTGTATATCCCGGCGTAATAGAAAAACATCTCAGGGAAGAACTTCCATTTATGGCGACCGAGGCAATTCTCATGGATGTCGTAAAAAGGGGAGGGGACAGGCAGGCTTCACATGAAAAGATACGGATCTGCTCCATGCAGGCGGCTGAGCGCGTAAAAATAGACGGTCTTGAAAACAATCTGTTTGAGCTTATTGCTTCG
Organism: Clostridia bacterium; assembly: GCA_046484775.1. Taxonomy (GTDB): domain Bacteria; phylum Bacillota; class Clostridia; order DUPQ01; family DUPQ01; genus JAFGQE01. The sequence continues at coordinate 7,762 of JAWOIG010000046.1, forward strand.
GATCCGGATTTCGGTCTTTGCATCGATGATTTGCATAAAATTGCGGAGCCGGCAAGATTCGTCGGAAGATGCCCGGGACAGGTCGATGATTTTATCAACGACAGGATTTCCCCAAGGCTTGAGCGCGAAGATCTGTCAGGAATAACAGTTGATTTAAAAGAGTGATTGCATCCATTGGATTTGTGATATAATGTTTCTGGACATGTCATAACAAGGAGTGATTTTAATGAAGGTAAAAGCAAATGCCATTCCTCTTCATTCACAGCTAAGGGATGAACTGGAAAAAGATATACTTAACGGAAAATACAAGCCAGGAGACCTTATTCCATCTGAAAATGAGCTTGCTTTATCACATAATATCTCCAGGCCTACTGTCAGGCAAGCTTTTTCAGAGCTTGTTTCCCTTGGACTCCTGAACAAAATAAAAGGCAAGGGTACTTTTGTTTCGGATTTCGACAAGAAGATGATATTCGACCATACAAAAGGCTTTTTGCATTCGCTTTTAGACTGTAATGACAACACAAACAGGGAAATTATCTCAGTTTACATGGTTGACGGCAATGAAAAGATAGGCACGTCCAAGCTATCCGATATATTCGGGGCTGATTTCAAGCAGGGTTTTAGTTCGAAGTTTATTAAAACGGAATACAAGTTCCCTAAGGATAACGTATATTGCGAATCATACCTTCCCTTGGCATTCTTTCCCGAAGCTCCGGGACATTTGGAAAAAAACGCACAGTCGTATGATTTGCTTACCGGCAAAATACCGCTTGAACCCCGTAACGCACGATGCACCATAAGCATTGCGAACGCTTTAAGGAAGCATGCCGAGGTTCTGGGTCTTTCGCAGGGATCCCCGGTCATCAAGGTTGACGGCAGTCTGTTCAACGGCCGCGGAATGATAGTGGAATATTGCATCTCATATTACAAGACCATGAATACGGAGATTGTCTTCAATAAGAACAGAAGAATCTGAGCACTTTTATCGTGTGTCGGACTCCGACGGGGAAGGGGACGGTTTATATGTCGTTCCCTTTGTGTGGCCGCCACCATAAAGCGGTTCATTATTCAAAAAACGTTCCTTAATGAAATCGCATGATGAAAGCAGTAGGATTATTATTAAAAGTAATGCAATTGTCGCCTTTTTCATCTGATCCTCCGGTTGTTTTGATTAGATTATAATATATTTTGCAAAATTGTAAAAGCAATTTATATATGTTAATATTATAATAATATTTATAAGGGGACCCAAGCATGCTGGATACGGCAATTGAGAATGCGAACATCGAAATGATTTTGGTCAACAAAAAAGGAGATATTGTCTATGGCAATAAACTTTTTGTTGCTCATCATGATTATGAACCCGGCAAAACCAGCATATGCGATATCTTCATAGAACTCACTCACTCCAAATGGCAGGAGGAATGGGCATTTCTTCAAAAGAACGGCCAGAACAAATACGACACTTTCATTATGCAGCTTGAAGGCAGGGCGAAGAATTATGAAGTTCTTGAGAGCATTTTCCGCGAGGAAGGGGACAGGGTCGCCTGCATTTACCTGAACGATATAGAAAATAGAAAGGATCTGGAGGACAATCTTTTTCAAGCCGTTACACACGACTCGCTGACAGGGCTTCCCAACAGAAACGGCATGGACAAAATCATAAACAGGATGCTCAAATATGAAAAAGGCGCCGTAATGTTCATCGATCTTGACGATTTCAAGCGTGTAAATGATATCTACGGACATGAGGCTGGCGACGAGTTGATTCAAAGTGTTGCCGCCAGGATCAAGGATATACTTCCTGAAAATGCAGTTCTCGGACGTCAGTCAGGCGATGAATTCATACTTGTCCTTAATGACATAGAAAGTTTTCAAGAAGGAATTAAGCTTGCAAAACGGCTTACGGACTCTCTCAAGAAGCCATTTAATATTAAAAAGAACATACTTTATCTCAGCGCAAGCGTCGGTACAGCGTTTTACCCGGAGCATGGCAGCAGCAGGGCGGCCATTTTGTCGAGCGCGGACATAGCCATGTACAAGGCAAAGGTGCAGGGCAAGGCCCGGTTTGTTCTTTACAACAATGAGATGAAATACAACCTGATTGACCGGCACAACATGTACATAGAGCTTCAGCGAGCCCTGGACAATAAGGAATTTGAGTTGTATTTACAGCCGATATACAATGTCAAGATGTCAAATATAGTTATATTTGAGTCTTTCATTCGTTGGAATCATCCGGAAAAGGGACTGATTTTTCCGGCGGAGTTCATACCATTGGCTGAAGAAACCGGTCTTATAATAGACATAGGCAAATGGGTTATAAAGGAAATCACCGGAATTATAAAACAGTTCAGGGATAATGACATTAAGAAAATCAGTTTTTCAGTGAATCTTTCTCTGTTCCAGCTTGACGATCCGGATTTCCTTCCATTTATAAACAAGCAGTTTGAAAGACAGGGGATTAAGCAAAAACGACTGTGCTTCGAATTATCGGAGGAACTTGCACAGAACATATCGCACCTTGAGATTGAACGCCTCAGGGAACTTCGCGACAATGGATACAAGCTTGCCATTCATGATTTCGGATACAAGTTTGCACTGATGTCGATACTTGATAAGATTGAGCCTGATATCATCAAAATAAACAAACTTCACAACAAGATACAGAATATTGATGTGCAGAAACAGATTATACTGAATCTGATGACGCTTACCGAATACATGGACATAAAATTATTCTGCGAAGGTGTGGAAACCGAGCTGCAATACCAAACCTTCCGCGAGCTGGGTATCAAATATATGCAGGGTTATCATCTGGGAAGGCCGCAGAACGTTGAGACGTGCCTGCGTAACCTTAGGGAAGAGAAGGTTTTTGACAACAATAAAACTACTGCAATTTAGACAAAATAAAATTTTTGTCTAAATAAGGGGATAAATTCAAGGAAATTCATGCCGAACGGTCCCCCGGTATAAAAAACACTGATTTTCACAGTGTTTTCTTTTTTTGCTATTATATATGATGCTTTGCGATTCTATTACAATCAACCTTAAAAATTATTAATTTTACATAAGCCAATTCCCATTGACCATTCTGTGAATCTCAAAGCGACAATAAGGACAGCGATATGCTGAAGTAAATCAAAACCGTCACTGCATCCACAATGGTCGTAATCAGCGGCGTTGCCATTATGGCCGGGTCAAGCTTTAGTTTCTTTGCCAGTATCGGCAATGATCCGCCGACTATCTTCGCCACGAAAACAGTGCACATCAGGCTTATGCTGACTGCTATGCTTATGAATATATTATCCGGTCTGTCAATCAGATACATTTTAATAAAATTAATAATGGCAAGCGAAATTCCAACCATAAGCGCCACACGCGCCTCTTTACCGATTATTCGAAAGAAATCCTTCATTTTGATGTCGCCGAGCGCCAAGCCGCGGATGATCAGCGTGCTGGCCTGGCTTCCTGCGTTACCGCCCGTGCCCATAAGCATCGGTATGTATGCCGCCAGTATGACATAAGTCGCCAGCATTGCGTCGTAGCTTCTTATGATGGCCTGTGTGAACGTAGCCGTTATCATCAGCACCAGCAGCCATACGATTCGTTTTCTGGCCATACTGAATGTAGATGCCTTCATATAAATTTCTTCCATAGGCAGGATGGCAGCCATTTTTTCAATATCTTCGCTGACTTCTTCCTGTACGATGTCAAGTACGTCGTCGACGGTTATAATTCCTACGAGCCTGTCTTCCAAATCGACTACAGGCATGCTCAGCGAGTCATATTTTCTGAACAGGATGGCTATTTCCTCGACGTCCAATGATGTCGGAATAAAAACCATGTCTTCCTTGCCGGACATTATTTCCGCGACTTTCATTGAATTATCGGATAAAACAAGATCCTTCAGGGTTATCTCTCCCTCAAGCCTTCTGTCGGCTCCGATGACATAGCAGGTGTTGACGGTTTCTTTCTTGATGCCCGTCTTTTTAATTCTTTCAATCGCCTCCCCCACCGTCATTTCTTTTTTTAGATCCATGAACTCGTTGGTCATGAGGCTTCCGGCGCTGTCCTCGGGATAATTAAGGAACTGGTTGATTATTTTTCTCTTGTCCGGATTCGTGTTTCTGAGTACTTTGCTTACTACATTTGCAGGAAGTTCCTCGATGAAATCCACAGTATCATCAATATAAAGCAGATCGACAAGCTGTTTTATCTCATTGTCGGTTATATAGTTTACGATATATTCCTGCATATCGGAATCGAGGTTTGAAAAAACCTCGGCCGCAAGATCCTTGGGCATGATTCTGAACAGGTAAAGGCCCTGTTCTCCTGAAATGTCGCTTAAAACTTCGGCAATGTCCATTGCGTTCATTTCAAGTATCAATTTATGCACCTGGGCAAATTGCTTTTGATCCAAAAGCTCTATGATATGCTCTTTTAAAGCCATGGCCGCCTCCTTCAGAACCAAGGACGCAGCCGGTAAAATCGCGTCTTAGTTCGTTAAAATAAATCTACACCGCTCTGGTAACGGAACTTCCACGATTTTCACCGTCCTTTTACAAACTCTTTTATAATTTTATATCATCATAACAAAAAACACAAGAATATACGGGTTATTCCAGGGATGGATCATTGTTTTAATCTGACTACCGTAACTCCTGTTTCGCCTTCACCGTATTTGCCCAGCCGGAATGAATCGACATTGGGATTTGTGCCGAGCAACCTGTGAACTGCGCTTCTTAAAATACCGGTTCCCTTCCCATGAATTATATAAACTTCCTCGAGCGATTGCATTACAGCATTGTCAATGAATTTTTCAATCTTCATATCAATTTCGTCGCTTGCCAAACCTCTGATATCAAGTTCAAGTTCAAGCTTTGTTTCCTTTTTAACCCTGAAAGTATTGATAAGCCTGTCCTGGTTCTTTTTCCCCTCATTCCGGAGCGATATATTCGACGAGTTAACTTTTATTTTCATTATTCCCGCCTGCACCAGAACTTCATTATTCTTGTCGGGCGGTTCAAGCACCACTGCGGGCTGACGTATGTCAATTATCATGACATCATCTCCCGGCATTATGCTACGAACGTCTGTCAATGCTACAATTTCACTTGTAACTACAGGCTTTGTCGGCAAATTATCTTCAAGAACCTGCTTATACTTTGTCCTGAAGGCAGCTTCAATCCTGGCGCTTCCCGTTATCTCGCCTGATTTCTTTAATTTTTCCAATTCTTCAAGAAACTCATCAGCGCTTCTGCGGCTTTGCTCGATTATCCCTCTTGCCTCCGTCTTTGCCTCGTTGAGTATTTTGTTCTTTTCCGATTCGAGTGTCTTCTGCTTTTTTTCAAGTTGTCTCTTCAATGAATCAATTTCGCGGTTTCCTTCAATTGACTTGATTTTTTCTTTTTCAATTCTTTGCCTGCTTTTTTCCAATGACAAAATGACGTCCTCATAGTCCAGATTATCGCCGTCGATGAAATTCTTTGCCTCTTTTATTATTGAATCATCCAGACCTAGCCTTCTTGAGATATACAAGGCGTTGCTTTTCCCCGGAACCCCTATGAGCAAGCGGTATGTAGGCTGCAGAGTCCTTACATCAAATTCACAGCTTGCGTTCTCAATTCCGTCGGTGACCGATGCATACATTTTAATTTGCTGATAATGGGTGGTTGCAACGGTTGTCGCTTGCAAGGACATAAGCCGTTCTATTATCGCAAGTGCAAGCGCCGAGCCTTCCGTGGGATCCGTTCCCGCCCCGAGTTCATCAAGCAGCACAAGAGAATCAGCGCCGCATTTTTTCAGGATAGATATGATATTTGTCATGTGCGAAGAAAATGTGCTGAGATTCTGCTCTATGCTCTGTTCATCGCCTATATCCGCAAAAACCTCTTTGAATACCGCAATTTCCGTTCCTTCGGATGCAGGTACGGGCAATCCTGCCTGGGCCATTAGGGTCAAAAGTCCGACCGTTTTCAATGAGACCGTCTTCCCGCCCGTATTGGGTCCTGTAATTACAAGCGTTCCGAATTTATCGCCTATGTGAAAATCGATTGGCACAACCTTGCCGGGTTCAATCAAAGGGTGCCTGGCTTTGACAAGTCTTATTTTCCCTTCTATGTTCACCCCGGGAACCATATAATTTTCATTAAGACCCATCGCAGCCTTCGCAAAAACAACATCGGCATAAACGAGCAGATTGAAATTTATGTTCATTCCGTCAATATATTTCCTGGCTTCATCGGAAAGCAACATAAGTATTCTGTCTATTTCATTCTTTTCATCGGACCCCAGTTCCCTGATTTCGTTGTTCAGATTAACTATGTCCATCGGTTCCACATATAAAGTGGATCCACTGGAGGAAGTGTCATGAACAATGCCCTTCAGGCTTGACTTGTATTCCTGCTTTACCGGAATAACATATCTGCCGTTGCGCAT
>JAWOIG010000069.1:0-4357 GCA_046484775.1 Clostridia bacterium
GAACACGGTCATCCACGATCTCGGACGCGGCGACGTATATTTGAACGTGTTCCCCATGTTTCATGTCGGCGGCTTGTTCGTCTATACCCTGCCTCCCACCCGCACCAACGCCTACTCCACCCCCGCAGTCGAGCAACATCAACCATGTAATCCTGAGCGTGGTGCATGCCACCGCTGACTGGGTACCATTCAATGACATCTCGGGCTGGACAGGTGCAGTCGTCAACAGGGATATGGACGGAGTCAGAATCTATGAGGCGACCATATGGGATGACGGTCTGTCCGTACACCTGTATGCTCTGCCAAACGATTATAATCAGCTGTATGGAGACATGCAGGGTTATTCAACAACACAGAAAGTCGCCTATCGGGAGCAGTATTGCATAATGAAATTCACCGGAATGCCATCGGATATCTCGGCCAGGGGATCATTCCTGGTTGATGCCTTTACGGAATTTGCAGCACTTCTTGCAGAGAGGCACCCTAACGCCACCCACAACCTGGTTTTCACCGGCCATGGAGGATTGGTGCAGGGAGGAGAGTTCTTCGGACTCAACATGAATTATGAGCAGGCGGGAACATTCCTGGGCAACTGGAAGTCCCTCCTGGGACGGAAACTGGGATTCATTGACTTCGGCGGCCCCTGCATGAAGGGGAGCTTCCATGCGCTTGAAGCCTTCTCACCCTACGTGGATTATTATATTGCATCTGACCTGGCATCCGGCTGTACGACATGGGATGTCTGGGATGATTCGGCATGGGAGGAATATTATCAGGTGGAGATCCTTTACAACTACCACAATATACTTTCCTCCCACGGTTCCATGAGGGATGCCCTGATCGCCAGGGTGGACCTGAGCAGGCTCCGCTATGAATACAACCGTTCCCATGTTATAAGGGACAAGATCATGCAGTCAACATATCTATATTCCACCAGCGTCTTTGCACAGCACAGGGATGAAATCGCGGCTTTCATGGGGACCCACGGCGACCCGAATGCAATGCTTGACGTACTTGCGACCATGAAAGCGAACGGGGCGTCCCAGGCATTGATCGACGCATACAATTCAATCATCATTCATGGTGTCGACACCAAGGATTTTTTCACCTGGCCCGAGGACTGGAACGGCATGCTGTGGTGGGGTGAATTCTAGATAGCTCCTATTATAGTACAACGAACAACCCCCGGGACTGTCGCATTCCGGGGGTTTTTTGACATATCGGCCTGCCGGGGAATTGTCCCTGGGATGATTCCCCACCAGGGATGATTTTCTGTTTTCCTTATCTAGTTTCGCGTTGCTTTTCTAATCATATCCTTGGTAATCCCCAATTCCTTCGCCAAACCATTTGCCTTTTTGTTAATCAAAATGCTCGACACAGCTATCAGGGCTATTATCAATATGGCTGGGAAAAACCCTGATATGTCAAAAACAAAGATGGAAATCAAAACCACAACAGTAAGGACTCCTAACACAATCGCACTGTTACGGCCAGCCTTAATCTGAGCTTGTTTCCATTCTTCAAACTTTTCCGGATTAACACCCGGGAAATCTTCCGGTACCAGATCACTAAACTTTTTCATTTCTCAGCATCTCCATTTCAATTTGTTATAGCCCAAATTCCATGTCAAGCATAATAACTCTCTATTTACAAAGTGTTTTGCAAGCAGCTCAAGAAGTGTTGTTTATATTATAACATTTAGCAAAGCCCTTTTCCACAAAGTGGAATAGGGAATTATCCCAGGGATGATTACCCACTTTTCGGGGAATTGTCCCTGGGATAATTCCCCACTCCGCTTTTCGGCAAATTGATAAACGCACCTAAATAAAACAATAAAAATGCCCAGGGCATTTTTATTGTTTTAGGTTTTTAAGCAGGAAGATTAGTTTATGAGGCCGGCTTCCCTGTAGTATTTTTCAGCGCCGGGATGGAATGGGATTTTCATCCCGACAAGCAGTGATTCAGCCGATATGTTTTTTATGGCGGAGTGGACCGTCTGCAGGTATGCGATGTTCTCGACAAGCGACTTCGCCATCTTGTATGCCGTGGCATCGTCAACGGAGGATGAAACGCCGAGCATCGTATAGGTTGCGCAGGTGGTCACGTCCTCCTGCATGAAATTGTACGCATCCGAGCTGATGTCAATCATCGTGTATCCGTACTTATCGCACATCGCGGCCAGTATCTCCTCATTGAATGAAACCATGTGTATCTTGTTGTTGGTTCCTATCTGCACTATCTCGTTGCTCGGCGCGGATGTCGTGACAAGGCTCGCGTTTAGCGCCCCGCTTTGGAACATCTCGACTATGTCGCCGAACCCCTTTATATTGACCTTGCATCCCCATGCCTCGACATCGGCAATCGTGAGTCCATATCCCTCGAGCATTCTCTCGAACTGAAAATATGAGCCGCTTCCGGGGCTCCCGATGGATATGTTGAGCTTCACCTTGTTCTCAACGAACTCGTCGAAGGTTTTCAGGCTGATGTTGTCGCTGACTATGAACTGCGCCATTGAAGGATACATTACCGCGATACCCCTTAGAGCTTCATGCTTTTCCTCGAACTGGCCGATGCCATTGTAAGCCTCAAAGGACGTATTTGTGTGCGTCAATCCGAATTCCGCTTCATTTTTACCAAGCCTTATTGAATTTGATGTCGACGTTCCCGGCATCAGTTGCACCACGGAGCCTTCAAAGGATCTGTTGAGGCTTTCCGCAATGCCCGTTCCGATGATATACCATAGTCCCTGCGAACTTCCCTGAAGTATCGTTACCGTTACCGGGGACATATCCGGCCCTTCGGTTTCAACGGGCTCTACAGTGGTTTTGCATCCCGTCGTAAACATAATCGACAGGCATGCCAGAATGCACACTATGATTTTAATCCTTTTCATTCACCAATTCCCCTTTTCTAATATACTTTGTCAGAAGATAAAATAACGAGATTGAAGCAATAATGATTCCCGCCGTGATAGCCGGCACCGGCCTGCCCACGACAAGAAGGATGCCCGCCAGCACAAGGCCGGCCCTTATGAATATGTTTGGTTTGCGGCCGAAGAACCACCCCTCGAGCCCCATGGCCACCAGGCCTGTGCCAGCGAACGCCGCGAGTACGGCCAGAATTATCTCGTGGATCCTGCCATACAGTAAAATCGCAGGGCTGTAAATGAAGGCAAATGGAAGAATGTATGCCACCAGCCCCACCTTCATCGACTTGAAGCCGACCCTCATCGGCGGAACCTCCGCTATCGAGGCGGCTGCGAAAGATGTAATCGCCACGGGCGGTGTTATCGTCGCCATCGCGGCATAATATAGAATGAACATATGCACGCCGAGCGGTTCGAAGCCCAGGCCGATCAGCACCGGCGCACCAAGAACCGCAGCTATCAGATACGAGGATGATATGTTCATCGCAAGACCGAGCACAAGCGTCAGTATCATGAGCACAATCAGGGTCAGCGGCACCGAGATGTTCGCTATTTTCATCAGATATGTCGTGAATTTGGATGTCAGTCCCGTAATGTCGATGACTCCCACAAGTATTCCGCATGTCGCCAGCGTCGATACGACCATTATCCCGCGGTCTATGGATGTCCTCATTGATTCGACGGCCATCCTCAGGCTGACTTTCCGCGGTCTGCCGAAAAGCCCCAGGACAAGCATCACGACAATTGTCTCAAGACCGACCCTGGCGACTATCCCTCCCGTCACCAGGCGGGTTATCAAATATGCGAGCGGTATGAAGAAGTTGTAGCCCCTTAAAAGAAGCTTCCCGAATTTTTCGGGCGATCGCTCCATCATTCCGTTTATATTCCTTCTTCTGGCCCTGAAATCTACGGCGAAGTACAGCGCAGCGAAATATATCAGCGCGGGTATGAACGCCCGCCTGATGAGCTCTCCGTATTGGATTCCGACCACTTCCGACATAAGGAATGCGACCGCCCCCATTATCGGGGGCATCAGGATTCCTCCCGCGGATGCGCAGCTTTCTATGCACGCCGCATATTCGCCGTCGTATCCGCCTTTTTTCATCGCGGGTATGGTCATCGCTCCGGTGGTCGTGACATTTGCAAGCGCCCCCCCGGAAACCATGCCGAACATCGCGGATGCGGTTATCGCTATCTTGGCGACCCCGCCCTTGCTCCTGCCTGCGATCTTGTTTACAAAATCAAACAGGAAGTCGCCCGCACCCGTGTTCTTGAATACGACCCCGAACATGATGAAGACCATTATGCTTCCGGTTGCGATTCCCATCGTGCTTCCCCAAACTCCGTAGCCCGATAGAAACATGCCCTCGATTATGTATGTCAGCGAAAACCCCGTGTGGCCGAACTTGCCGGGTATGAGTTTACCGAAGA
>JAWOIG010000070.1:0-3670 GCA_046484775.1 Clostridia bacterium
TGACATGGGATATTCCCCTGCCATTCACTCCACATCCTATTATATTTAATCCGTACTTTTTATCAATAGACATTTTGATCCTTCCCGCAATTCCGTCGACGGCTTCCCGCGGGCATATGGAAATCATAGCAGGTCCCGCTCCGCTCAGGGAAGTTCCCCATGAACCTGCAGCCGCGGATGCCGATATGACGTCATCCCAGTATGGGATCAGGCTTTTTCTGTAAGGCTGGTGAAGCACATCCTCTTGCATGAGCGCTCCCGCCTTTTCATAATCACATTCGCGGAGCGCCCTTATCATCTCATGCTCAAGCCTCCGTGCGGTTGCAAGGGTTTGTTCATCATACTCAGAGGGAAGAACCTCCCTGCTTTTTTTAGTGCTTAGGGTTGATTCGGGAATGAAAAGGATGAATCCCGCCGCACCGTGTTCCGGAATGCGTTCGAATCCGTTTCCTTCGAACAATACTATTCCTCCGGCCAAAGCCGCGCAGACATTGTCCCCGTGTCCCTCCATGCCTGCCGCCATCATTATCATTTCATTCAGATTCAGAATTTTGCCTTCGAGTTCGTTAGCTGCGAAGATGCCTCCGGCGATGCAGGCAGCGCTGCTGCCAAGGCCTTTTGAAAGCGGTATTCCATTCTGCATACCAAGCGACAGTCCGGGCATCCTGCGGCCGGTCTCGCGGTAAAAGTGTTCGATCGCCCTGTAAACCAGGTTTTCCTTACCGTACGGAAGTATATCGCGGCCTTCGCCCTGAATATGCAGTTTCGTTTCAACGGCTTTTTCAACGTAAATGGTATTTTCAAAGACATCAAGGGCTACCGCTCCTTTATCAAAAAGAACTCCCAGATTGGCGCTTGTCGCAGGTATACGTATGCTTGCCATCCGCAATCACCCCATGATTCTCTTTATGATTTCATCCTCTTCGGCCTGAACTGCTTCCTGTTTCTTTATAAGCTTTATGGCATTGTCGGGATCTTTCAGACCGTTTCCAGTCAGCACGCATACCACCGTGCTTTCCTTCGGAACCCTGCCGGATGACACGGATTTTATGATGCCGGCAAGGGATGCCGCGGATGCGGGTTCTGAAAAGATTCCTTCCCTGCCGGCAAGCATCGCGTATGCTTCCATTATTTCATCGTCAGTGACACTGTCTATGAAGCCTCCCGACTCATCCCGGGCCTTGATAGCACTATCCCAGCTTACGGGATTTCCGATTCTGATTGCAGTTGCAAGAGTCTCGGGATTTTCAAATTTCCTTCCCTGTACTATCGGCGATGCGCCCTCGGCCTGAAAACCCGCCATCATGGGTGCCGCTGAAACCTTGCCGATATCCCTGAAGAGCTTGAAACCTTTCCAATATGCGGTAATGTTGCCTGCGTTTCCGACAGGAAGGGCAAGATAGTCGGGAACCCTTCCAAGCTGTTCCAATATTTCGAAAGCCGCCGTTTTCTGTCCCTCTATCCTGAATGGATTCAGCGAATTCACCAGCGTCATGTTGTATTTGTCGGAAATGATGCGGACAAGCTCCAGCGCCTTGTCGAAATTACCTTGTATGGGAACCACCCTGGCTCCGTACATGAAGGCCTGCGCCAGCTTTCCATAGGCTATGTTGCCTGCGGGAATGACAACCGCGCACTTAAGGCCGAACCTCGCCGCGTATGCCGCCGCCGAAGCCGATGTATTTCCCGTCGATGCACATATAATGCTGTCCGAGCCGTTCTCCATGGCCTTTGCCACCGCCAGCACCATTCCCCTGTCCTTGAATGATCCGGTCGGGTTCAACCCCTCATACTTGAAGAACAGGTCTATTCCGAGCGTTTTTCCGATATTCAGGGATGGAATCAGCGGCGTGTTTCCCTCCATCAGGCTTATAATGGGTGTTCTGCCGGTGACCGGCAGGTACTCCCTGTATCTTGAAATCAATCCCTCGTACATCAATCCTCGCCCTCCACCCTTATCAGGCTGCCGAATTCATTGACTATATCCATGCCCCTTATTTCAGTTATGGAATCCAGCATGTTCTTTTCCATGACCATGTGGGTAATTATCACTATTTCGGCCGATTGCAACTGCGCTTTCTTCTGCACCACCGAATATATGCTCACGTCATGGTCGCCCAGCACGCCGGCTATCCTTGAAAGCACTCCCGGGTTGTCTTTTACGTTCATTCTGATATAGAACCGGCTGACCGCGTTTTCCGGCGACACGATCATCTTCTCATTGAAGCATGTGCATCCCGTGAAGACAGTGCCGCCGCTGTTGATCGCCCTTGCCAAGGCGATAATATCGCCCAGGACGGCGCTGGCCGTTGGCTTTGCGCCGGCTCCCTTGCCATAAAGCATTGTTTCGCCCGCCATGTCGCTTTCGATATAAACCGCATTGAAGACTCCGTCTACATTTGAAAGCGGATGCCCGGTCGGAATGAAAAGCGGGTTGACCCTGGCCTCTACACCTTTATCGGAGAACTTCGCATCTGCAATGAGCTTGATCCTGTACCCGAGCTCGGCGGCATAATCTATATCGCAAAGCGAGATGCCTGTTATTCCCTCTGTGAATACATCCTCGTATTTTACTCTCATGCTGAAGGCTATCGAAGCAAGGATTGCTATCTTCCTTGCGGCATCGTATCCCATTACATCGTTCACCGGATTGCTTTCCGCATATCCCCTGTCCATTGCCTTTTTTAGCGCCTGCGAATATTCCGACTTTTCCTCCGACATCTTCGTCAGTATGTAGTTGGTGGTTCCATTGAGTATGCCCATGATCCGGCTGATTCTGTTGCCGGCCAGACTGTGCTTAAGAACATCCACGACGGGAATGGCGGCGCATACGCTGGCCTCGAACAAAAGGGCCGACCCGGACTTGTCGGCCTCCGCGAAGAGATCACCGCCGTACGCTGCCATCATATCCTTGTTCGCCGTAACGACGTGCTTTTTATTTCTGAGCGCCGTCCTTACGAATTCAAGCGCTTCGTCCGTTCCCCCCATGACCTCGACAACAATATCAATCCCCGGATTTTCCAGAATATCCGCCGGGTTACCGGTCAGAAGGTTTTTTATATTTAAAGGAACATCCTTTCTTGCCTTGTTGATGTCCCTTACGAGTATTTTTTCCAGTACAATCCTTGAGCCTGCCTTTTTGTCTATCAGAACTCCATTCTCCGAAAGCATTGAGGCCACGCCGCCCCCGACGGTGCCAAGCCCCATCATACCGACCCTTATGCTCTTCATGAAACCTCCTCCTCCCGAATATTGGGATAACAAGGGTTGCCGAATATCCAAAATCCCGTGTTATCCGGTCAAACCGGATCAAAGCTTGCCGAATAACTTGAAAATGACCTGTTGCCAAGCTTTCCCTGATTATACCACAAGCCCTTTGAATCAAAAAATTCAGTATAACAAAAAGCCCTGCGCACCGGATGATATGTCATCCGCCGAGCAGGGCCTTGGATTCACCATGATTTTTGTCCCGGGCTTGGAATGCGCCGCCATGACCGCTTCCTTGGATTCACCTGCCGAAATGACGGAGGCTTATTTTCGTGAATTCCTCAGTAATATCGCCATGGTCGACCTTCTCAAGATTCGGGCCGAACGGCTGCAGAACTGTAAATTGGACGATTTTAACAAAAAAATCATGCTCGACTCCCAACCCAGCCATTTGCCTGTTTTC
>JAWOIG010000083.1:0-3360 GCA_046484775.1 Clostridia bacterium
GGCGTCCACAACATATATCTCCTCATAATGCGGAAGCAGGAAAGGAACCCATGCATTTCCGAAGGAATCCTTCATTACCAGTATCTTCCTGCCGTTGTCGACATCGGTTTTTATCAACGCCCATGTGGCGCCGCCCGAGCTCATGAATATCAGATATTTGTCCCTGTCCCCTTCGGCGAAGCTCATGTCGATGAGATTGGGATATTTAAGTAAGGTTCCGTTGTGCATTATGTACTCATATTCGTTGAACGGCCAATAAATATGAATGGTGTCCGGATTTTTCTCAAGCTCTTTGTTCAGCGTCTTGGTATAGGTGCTGCCGAGGTACCCATCTATCTGTGTAGTCTCATACCGCTCAAGCGGCACAGGCTCCATGCCTGCGGCCTCCGCAAAGGCCCGGTATCCATAATACGCGCCAAGGGCCGTCCAGTGGTGGTCCGTCTTGAAATAGATATACTCATCCTTATGCCTGTTAAGCTCCGAATAAACGTCTACCGTCACTATTCCCGCATGCAGCCGGCTGTGGAGATAATCCATAGCATCATTCTGCGAGTCTGTTATATCGCTGTATCTTCTGAGAATCACGAATTCACCCGCGGTCGGCGCTATCAATGAATAAATGGTTACGTCATCCCCGAGAACCTCATGGTATCTGTTGAGGACATCGGTGTAATAATCGATGCCTGCCTTGTTGAATTTAAAGAGCTGAACCGCCTTGCCGTCAACGATCAGGTAATAAGCGATAGGTTCGTCATCGCCAAATTCCCTGGGTTGCGTTGGTGTGGGTGTAGGTGTCGGTGTGGGTGTGGGAGTTGGAGGCGCCTCTGATTCACTGGGATCCGTGGGATTTGGGTCATCCGTCCCCGGGTTCTGGTTCGTCGGTTCCGGGGTCGGTTCCGGCGATGGGGATGCCGTAGGCGAAAGCGTCCCCTCCGTGGAGGAAGTCGGTTCCGGCCTCACATCGTTGATAGCCTCGTTGTTTTCCCGGGTTACCACCAGTGTAACCCCCTTTTCGTTCAGTGAAAGAAAATCCTTTATATCGCGGCTCGCCCTCACCATATTGTCCCTCTTTATAAAGGTGTCGCTGTAATATTCCTCATAATCCCTGAAGTAGCTTCCGCTGAAAAGCGATGCAACCGAAAACTCGGGCTTCGTCTTGAGCATCCTGTTTTCAAGCTTCGACACCGTCTGCTTGTTGAAGTTCAGCAAATTAGCTGCAAGCAGTCCGCATATTATAAATATAAAGGCAATGACATCGATTCTGATTTTTTTCACATCAATCTCCCAACTTCTCCTTAAAACCTGAAATACAGGAACGGATTGTAACTCTGCCCAACGAGGAATATTATCGACATCACGAGAATAAAGATATTCAACGCTGGCTTGAACACTCCTTCCATGAGCGTGGGCATCCGTGTATCCGAACCAAAATAGTCCTTGAGCACGGCGAATGCTTTCCTGACTATCGGTGTCGCGGCTATCACAGCGACAACAATGAAAACAAGGTTGCCTCTGAATATCAGGGATACCTCGCTGTTCGTAAACGACGCGGCATTCCCGAACATCACCCCGATGAATCTTATAGCTTCGGCCATGTTCGTATGATAGAAGAATACCCAGCCGACGAGCACTACAATCAACAGATAAATCCTTGAGAAAACCGCCGGAATCTTTTCAAATATCTTCCCGAGGAACAACTTTTCAGCTGCTATGAATATAAAATAGTAAAGACCCCATATGACGAAGTTCCAGCTGGCTCCGTGCCAGAGCCCCGTCAGAAACCATACGATCAGGAGATTCCTGAACATGAACCTGCGGTTTCCCCCGAGCGGTATGTAGACATAATCCCTGAAAAAGCTGCTAAGTGATATATGCCATCTGCGCCAGAAATCCGTGGTGCTTCTTGCTATGTAAGGGTAATTGAAATTTTCCTTGTAAGTGAAGCCGAACATGCGGCCCAGGCCGATCGCCATGTCCGAATATCCCGAGAAATCAAAATAAATCTGCAGGGCAAACAGAAGGATGCCCAGCCACGCCCCCGTAACCGGCAGTTTGTCGTAGTCGGTGCCCAGGAAGATTATGGCCAGTCCGCCTGCGGTGTTTGCTATCAGCACCTTTTTGCCAAGCCCAATGATAAACCGGTTCACGCCCTCGCCGAACCCGGCGGCAGTAATCTTCCTCTCCTCGATTTCGGTGGCTATGTCCTTGTAACGAACGATCGGCCCCGCCACCAGCTGATGGAAAAGCGATACAAAAAGCAGAAGCTTGAACAATGAATTCTGGGCCTTCACCTCACCCCTGTAGACATCAATAACATATGATATCGTCTGGAATGTGTAAAAGGATATCCCGATTGGCAGCGAAGTGTGCGGGACATTCATGTTCATGTTAAAAAGCATATTCATGTTTTCAACAAGGAAGCCCGAGTATTTGAAGATCCCAAGTATCAGCAGATTGCCTGTTATGGACAGAATGACAAAGGCTTTCGCCTTCGGCGTCCCCCGGTACTTTTCAACATTGCGCCCGTTGAAATAGTCGAACACCGAACTGAATATCAGTGCGGTAACCCAGATTGGCTCGCCCCAGGCGTAAAATACAAGCGATGAGACAATGAGAACCGCATTGCGCCAGGCCTGGTTTTTTACAATGAAGTAAATCAGCAGGTTCAGAGGCAGGAAAACACATATAAACACCAGACTTGAAAAAACCAAAAGCGAACAACTCCTCTTAAGCATTATCTTTTGTACCATGCCGTACGGATGGGAGACTTCGCTTTTCCCCGGTAAGCGAATTTGCTCCTCCCTGTTCCGAAAAGCATATAACAAATATACACGAAGCCTCTTCAGGATTCAACATCCCTCTCAGACTAACACAAGAAAATTTGCAAAACCACCCATTTGCTGCCTACCCATGCTGTAATTACAACCTCCCCGACCCCCCAAATATCAAACAATTGCCTTGGGCAATTGTTTGAAAATCGTAAAAAACCCGGGGAATTGTCCCCGGAGTCATTCCTCTCCCCCTAGAACTAAGGGGACTCACCGGATTGCGGGATTCAACAATATCAAATAATCGTCAAACAGTTGCCTTGGGCAACTGTTTGATAATTGCTAAAAAATAATGTTCGATTTCGTCAGTCGGCCGGATAATCATAGGTCATCGTCATTCCGAGATTTTCATTGAACTCTTTAAGTAGATTTATTTTTCCCGTTCGTGCGAATTCCTTCTTGTAAAACTCGATGGCATCATAAGCCGAAATATCTTTGTTGAACAGGCTTTCGAAATATCCCGGATTACTGAACCCCAGGTAGTCGCCATTCGCCGAAGATGTCAAATACACGTTGAAGTCGTTGAATATAT
>JAWOIG010000095.1:0-25709 GCA_046484775.1 Clostridia bacterium
CAGGGCGGGTTCCGTGGGGACGGAACCCGTTTTTTTCATGTGAAACCGGTATAAAAACGATTGAGTATAGAAAGTGCAACACATTCAAGAAAGTATTGCAAAATAATTGATAAATAATAAAAAATTGTGAAAATAGTGTTGCACATATGCAATGTGTATGCTAACATACTTGCATAAATCGAATATCAGTCTTCGTTCAATGAGGAACGGATGATGCAGAGGCTATGACGCCACAATTCCATCGGCACGGTGCAGTGCGGGAATATGGCGTCTTTTTTTATAAAAAAGGAGGGCTGCAGATGAAGAAAATCGAGATCATAACAAGGCCGGACAAGCTTGAGGACGTCAAGGAAATTCTTGATTCGAGCGGACAGTTCGGCATGACGGTCAGCATGGTGTCCGGATGCGGGCTCCAGAAGGGAAGAAAACAGATATACAGGGGCACCGAAGTAACGATAAACCTGCTGCCGAAGATAAAGGTGGAGGCTGTGGTAAAGGACGGGATGGCCGGGCCTCTTGTGGAAGCGATTATGGAAAGGCTGAGGACGGGCGAGATAGGGGATGGGAAGATTTTCATTTATGATGTCCTGGATGCTGTGAAGATCAGGACGGGCGAGGCAGGCGAAAGCGCGCTGTAGAAGAGGGGGGAATATGAAAAAAAGACTGGTAGTGCTCTTATTGGTGATTGTTTTGGTTGTTATACCTTCGATGGTTTTCGGTGCGGACGAGTCGGTTGAATCAGCCATCGACACTGTCTGGGTCCTGATAGCGGCTTTCCTTGTGTTCTTTATGCAGGCGGGGTTCGCAATGGTTGAATCCGGCTTTACGCGGGCGAAGAACGCAAGCAATATAATAATGAAGAACATGATGGATGTGGCGATAGGCTCTCTTGTATATTTTGCAATTGGGTTTGGCATCATGTTTGGCGCGGACAGGTTCGGGCTTTTCGGCACTACGGGATTCTTTGGCACAGGACTGTCGGCTGAATTCCTCGGGCTGTCGATTCCAATCGAGGCGTTTATGATTTTCCAGACTGTTTTTGCAGCTACGGCGGCAACGATAGTATCAGGCGCCATGGCCGAAAGAACGAAATTTTCCGCTTATGTCATTTACAGCTTTGTGATAAGCATAATCATATATCCCGTCGTCGGACACTGGATATGGGGAGGGGGCTGGTTGTCGAACCTTGGGATGGTTGATTTCGCGGGATCGACCGTGGTTCATTCGGTCGGCGGTTGGGCGGCTCTCATGGGGGCGGCGATACTCGGTCCCAGGATAGGCAAGTTCACGAAGGAAGGCAAACCCAATGCCATACCCGGGCACAATATCACGATGGGTGCGCTGGGAGTCTTCATACTGTGGTTCGGCTGGTTCGGATTCAATCCGGGAAGTACGGTTTCAGGCATGGATCCAAGCATAGGATTCATAGCCATGACGACCAATCTTGCGGCTGCAGCGGGCGGGGTTGCCACAATGTTCCTGACATGGGTGAAGTACAGAAAACCCGACGTGAGCATGACGCTGAACGGCGTACTTGCAGGCCTGGTTGCCATAACGGCGGGCTGTGCAGCGGTCAGCCTCTGGGGCGCTGTCGCGATTGGCGCGATAGCGGGTGCAATAGTAGTTTTCGGGGTTGAACTATTGGAAAAAGTTTTCAAGATAGACGATCCTGTAGGAGCGGTTCCGGTCCACGGATTCTGCGGGGCTTCGGGAACCTTGCTTGTCGGCCTGTTTGCGGTCGACGGAGGATTATTCTACGGAGGTGGATTCACACTGCTGGGGATACAGGCCCTCGGAGTGGCTGCGGTAGCCGCATGGACGCTGGGAACCGCCTTTATATTATTCAAGGCCCTCAAGAAATTCAACGGTCTGCGCGTCAAGGAACACGATGAGGTTGCGGGTCTGGACATAGGGGAGCATGGTTCCGTGGCATACGGCGACTTCCAGCTCATAAACATCGAAACCATAGGAAAATAAGCAAAACCATAGAACATAAAAAATGCCCGGCAATAAAATGCCCCGGGCATTTTTTTTGCTTTAATTTAGGAAATTGTAACATATGGCACCGTTTTAAGGGCGTCTTTCGAATATGATGCCTATGAAAATGATTAAGGAGAAGAAAATGATCAATAAGATAGGTAAATTCCTCAGGAAGATCCACAGGTACCTGACACCAGCATTCGTAGCCATAACGGTTTGGTATTTACTGCTTGACAAGAATTCCGGCGTGGAGCCGGTGCTGTACAGAGTGCAGAGGCTGCTGATGCTGACACTTGCGTTTACAGGTGCCTTCTTGTTTTTTCAGATCTACTATAACAAAGGCAAATCAAAGAAGAGAAGAATCGCCGAAAAACAGTAATCCCATGGACGGCGGAATCAATTGGACTGGAGCATATCCGTGTATAGGATGTCCTCGTGTATCCTTTTATAGAACAATGCCTTTATTTCATCGAAATCCTTTGTGACGGCCAGTATCCACATCAGCTTTGTCATCGTTGCCTCTATCGTCATATCGTAGGCCTGCAGCACGTTGTATACCAGAGCCTTCGACCCGACCTCATATGCCGATAAGTCGCTGCCCTCAAGCATAACCTGGGTGGCTATTACGATAACCTTGCCTTTTTCGGTCGCTTCTTTCAGTTTCTTAAGAAAATTACGCTTGTCCGCAAACGGGATGCCGCCCGTACCATAGCTTTCTATGACAATTGCCTCATACTTGTCGCTTATATAGTCAAGCACTTCGGGATCCATGCCCGGGGCGATTTTCAGCAGGAAAACATTCGGATATATGTCGGTGTAAAAGGCAGGCCCGTCAGTACTCTGCCTAATATTCACATAACCGGTTATCCTTTTGCCGTCGATATATGCCAGGGCGGGATAATTGATGCTCTCGAAGGCATCGTAGCTTTTGGATTTCGTCTTGCGTGCGCGGGTGCCGGCGATAACCTTGCCGTTGAAGACAATGAATACCCCCGGAGCGCCGCCGGCGGCATAGCTGAAGGCGTCGCGAAGATTCATCCGCGCATCCGATATGTCAAGGTTGATGGGTTTTTGCGATCCCGTCAGAACGATCGGCATTGCCGGGTTCTGTACCAGGTAGGACAGCATGGCCGACGTATATGCCATCGTATCGGTTCCGTGCGTTATTACAAATCCATCATATTTACCGTAGTTGTCCTTTATCAGCCTTGCCAGCTCAACCCAGTCCTCGGGCTGTATGTTTGTGCTGTCTATGTTGAGCGGCTGGATTGAATCTATTGAACACATTTCCAGCGTTTCGGGAATGTATGACAAAAGGTCGTCGGTGGACAGCAATGGCGAAAGCCCGTTTTTCGTGGCGACAGCGGCGATCGTGCCGCCCGTGGCAATCAAAAGAATCTTTTTCATATTGCACTCCTATATTTTGATTTTAGTTTATCGGCGCATTTTATACAACTGCATGCGGATTTTTGATATAAAATAAACATAAGCGGCAGGGGATGATAATGTCTCATGCAATGATGACGTCCGGCCGCGGTACGGGCGGCCGCTGCATCAGGCGGACAGGCCTGCCCTGAACGGAAAGGAATGCTTTATGAAGACACTGTACATCTCGGATCTGGACGGAACATTGTTGAACGGCGGCGCCGAATTGTCTGAGTTTACGGCTGTTGCCCTGAGGAAATTGATTGACGGCGGGATTCATTTCACAATAGCCACTGCGCGGACCGCGGCCACGGTTGGGCATATCCTTGGAAGAGTGCCGATGAATGTTCCTGTGATCCTTATGAACGGCGTTTTGATATATGACATTCGCAAAAAGCTTTATATAAAGAAAAATCCGCTTTCTGAGGATGCCGTTAAGAAGGTTCTGGCCGCAATCAAACATACAGGGCAGACGGGACTTATGTATGCAATCCGGGATGAAACTCTGATTACTTATTATGAGCGTCTTGACGACGGGCCGCTTCGTGATTTTGTGGATGAGAGGGTGAAAAAATATAATAAGAAATTTACCGTGACCGATGATTTTTCCAAGACTGACGCGGATGTCATTTACTTTGCATTCCTGGACGATCATGGCAGGATACAAAGACTGCACGGCCTGGTGAAAGACTTTGCAGGCCTCGATACGGTCATGTACAAGGATATATATTCCGACGACCTATGGTATCTGGAGTGCTACAGCTCCGCCGCATCGAAGTTCAACGGGGTGAATTATTTGCGTCGCGAATACGGGTACGGCAAAATCGTTGGATTCGGCGACAATCTGAACGACATTCCGATGTTCGAGGCTTGCGATGAATGCTTCGCCGTGGAGAATGCGAAACCAGAATTATTGCAGAAGGCCGATGCCGTCATCGGAAGCAACAATGACGACGGAGTAGCCCGATGGCTTTTGAAAAATGCACCTCTTGAACGGCCGGACATGCGGCCCCGATGATTCCATCGCCGGAATCGTTTCCCCTGCAGAAATGATGTCATTTATTTCAACTGAAAACCACTTATGTAACAAATGTTACGATGAGAAGAAATCCTGCGCCTTAATATGGGTATAAATAAACCAATGGGAAATTAAATTTGGAAATAGGAGGCGCAGGATGAGTGAACTGATAGACAATAACAAAACCAGAAGGGAAATACTCAAGGGTCTGATATTGGATCTGCACGCAGGCAGGCCGTTTGATGAAGTCAAGTCTGAATTCGAGGAGAAATTCAGCGGCGTCAGTGCAAACGAGATAGCGCAGATGGAGCAGGACCTTATTATAGGCGGCATGCCCGTGGAATCGATACAGAAACTTTGCGATGTGCATGCTTCTGTTTTCAAAGGTTCCATCGAGGAAATCCATGCAGGGAAGAGCGGGGAAATGACACCCGGCCATCCGGCCCATACCTTCATGATGGAGAATAAGAAAGCAGCGGAAATACTTGATGAAATCAGGAAAAAGCTCGACGGTTCCGGCAATAAGCCGCGGATCGACGATATAAAGAAGCTTCTTGAAATCGACAGGCATTACTCGAGGAAAGAAAATTTTATATTCTCGTTTCTCGAGAAACACAACATACTTGGCCCTCCGAAGGTGATGTGGGCCATCGACGACGAAGTAAGGAATGAATTGAAGGCTATCTCAAGGATGCTTGAAACCGATGAAAACGCCGACATGGAAAATGACCTTCGGCAGACACTCAATAAAATCAGCGAAATGATTTACAAGGAAGACAACATACTTATACCGATGGCAATGGAGACATTCACAGACGAACAATGGCTTGAAATCAAGCAAGGCGAGGGCGAGATAGGCTATTCATTTTATCAGCCGGCGGCTGCATGGAAACCGATGACCAACCCTTCAAAAGGCATGGATGTGGAGGAAACCGGCTCATTCATCAAACTGGATTCCGGTGCGATGACCAGGGATGAGATAGGAGCCATCCTCAATACGCTTCCGATTGATATAACCTTTGTCGGAAGCGACGACAAGGTCAAGTATTTCTCGGAAGGCAGCGACAGGATATTTCCGAGACCGAGGGCAATCATTGGAAGGGAAGTCCGCAATTGTCATCCGCCCGCAAGCGTGCACATAGTTGAAAAGCTCATGGAGGACTTGAAAAACGGTAAGAAGGATCATGAGGATTTCTGGATAAAGTCAGGCGGCAGATTCATTTATATAAGGTATTTTGCGGTCAGGGACAAGGACGGTTCATATCTTGGGACGCTCGAGGTCACCCAGGATATAAAGAATATCGTATCGCTCGAGGGAGAAAAAAGACTGGCCGACTGACGGATTGGCCTGCCGGGTGTTTTCAAATCCATCCATGGCGAATATGGGTACGGTCATTTATCCACGGTGATTTCCGGATGGATCGGCTGATTCTTCTTTGCCCTTCTCATGGAATGGGAATTTCTGAAAATAAAAAGATGTTTTCCCTTGGTAAAAAAAAGACGGATTTCCGAAATGGAATCCGTCTTTTTGGTGGGAGATACTGGGGTCGAACCAGTGACCTCTTGCGTGTCGAGCAAGCGCTCTAGCCGGCTGAGCTAATCCCCCGTGGAAGAAATTATAACACCCCATGGACGGATTGGCAATCTTGAATTTAAATTATTCGCCTGATGCAAGCATAGGAACAGCTCTCTCCTGCAATTATGGAAAAAACCGGGAAGATAAAAGAAACATCGGCTGATTCGGTACGAAGAATATAAAGGATGCTTCGCCCCGGGTACTTTGAACGCGGGTGTATGGTATAATTTTATCGTGCCGGACGCAGCATTTATGAAGGCGTACCGGTAAATTTCCGGCAGGCGGTTTCATATGGAAGAAAAGCGCATTTCAGAATTAAGGGAACAGTTGAATTACCATAACTACAGGTACAATGTCCTGGATGATCCCGTTATTTCCGACATGGAATACGATAGGCTGCTTCGGGAACTCGAGGAGCTCGAGTCAAGGCATCCGGAAATGGATTCGCCCGATTCCCCTACCAGAAGAATCGGCGGCGAGCCGATGAAGGGGTTTCGCAAGGTTGTACATGAAGTTCCCATGCTCAGCCTGAATGACGTATTTTCAATGGAGGAGCTGGTTCAGTTCGATGCAAGGGTCGGCAAGGTACTGGAATCCTATGAATATGTCGTCGAGCAGAAGATAGACGGCCTGTCGGTATCGCTTGAGTACGAGAACGGTTCGTTCAAAAGAGGCTCGACCAGGGGCGACGGCCATGTCGGTGAAGACATAACCGCAAATCTGACGACAATCAAGAGCATACCGCTCAGATTGAACAAAGACATAGAATATCTGGAAGTCCGCGGGGAGGCATACCTTTCGGTCGCTGATTTCATCGACCTAAATGAGAGGCAGGAAATCACCGGAGGCAAGATATTCGCAAATCCGCGCAACGCCGCCGCGGGTTCGCTCAGACAGCTCGACCCGAAGGTCGCGGCCGGAAGAAAGCTGTCCGTATTCGTATTCAATGTTCAGAAGGCGAGGGGAGTTTCATTTGAAACGCATTCCGAGAGCCTCGAATGGCTCAAGGAAGCCGGCTTCAGGGTCAGCCCCGGATATTTCATTTGCAGGAATATCGATGAAGTTCTTGAGGCCGTGGAAAAGATCGGGATGCTCAGGGGAAACGACTCTTATGAAATTGACGGAGCGGTGGTGAAGATCAATAACCTGACGCAAAGGGATATGCTTGGAGAGACATCCAAGACTCCCAGATGGGCGGCCGCCTATAAATATCCCGCGGAGCAGAAGGAGACCATCATAAGGGATATCGCGGTTCAGGTGGGAAGGACCGGCGTGCTGACGCCCAACGCCGTATTTGAGCCTGTAAGGATTTCGGGCAGCCTGGTCTCGAGGGCGACGCTGCATAATATCGATTATATAAATGAAAAGGACATAAGGGTCGGAGACCACGTCATAATCCGCAAGGCCGGGGATATAATACCGGAAGTCGTCGAGGTCGTCAGGGAGAAGAGAACCGGGAACGAAAAAACCTTCGGGATGCCTGCAGTTTGTCCTTCATGCGGTTCGCCGGTGGAACGCGGGGAAGACAAGGCGGCGTACAGATGCACCGGGATAGAATGTCCCGCCCAGCAGTTTCGGAGCATCGTGCATTTTTGTTCAAAGCAGGCCATGGATATCGAAGGCCTTGGCCCCGCGATAATAGACCTGCTTTTATCGGAAGGCATAATTTCGACCATAGGCGATATATATTATCTTCACGGGAAAAGGGAACTGTTGGAAAATCTCGAGGGGCTTGGAAAGAGAAGCGTTTCCAAATTGCTGGATGCAATCGAGGCCTCGAAGAACAACAATCTGGACAGACTGCTGACAGGGTTCGGGATACACCATATAGGAGTCAGGGCGGGCAGGCTGCTCTCCGGTCATTTCAAGGATCTTTGCAGCATGATGGAAGCCGGCGCTGAGGATTTTGCGGAGATCGAGGAGATCGGTCCGGTCATGGCGGAAAGCCTGGCGAGATTCTTTGCCAATCCCCAGACAAAGCATTTGGTGGGAATGCTTGAAGCGGCCGGTGTAAACAGGGAATCCACTGAGTACGGGGTTGAAAGAAAAGGCGTATTCAACGGCATGACGGTTGTTCTTACAGGAACCCTGCCTACAATGAAGAGGGAAGAAGCAAAGAAAATCATAGAGGACCAAGGCGGAAGGACGGCATCCGCGGTCTCGTCAAAAACCGATCTTGTGCTCGCCGGAAGCGATGCGGGCAGCAAGCTTGCCAGGGCGAACGAACTCGGAATCAAGGTAATCAGCGAAGAGGATTTTATGAAGATGATGCAAAACAGCTGAAGCTGATCAAAGGTCATGGACTTGCGGCAGTATTCTTTTTCTCATGCAACACCATTAATAGAAAAATATTTCATCAAAAGAGGTATCTCATATGAAACTTATTGAAAAAAAGCTTTTTGAAAGACAGCCTGATGAAACAACCGGGGTACTGTCCATGGCGGCCTATTGCTCGGTTGCCGGTGATTTGATGAAGTATTGCACATATATTTCGCGCTCGGACACTTTTGCAGGCTCCACGATATCATTTTCAACGGATGGAGGCAAAACATATTCCGGCACCGGACCCGACAGAACAAGGTGGGAAACAAAAGACGGCACAATGACGAATTACTTCAAGCTGACCCTGCTCGATAAGGCATCGGGAAGATTCTATATGTTCTACAACAGGGGGCTTCTGCCAGGCGACAATCCGCTGGAGGGCCTGCAAAACTGGCAGTTGTATTATACGATGTCGGAGGACGGTGGAAGGACGGCTTGTTTTGACGAGCCGGTTGTAATGACAGGTGATTACGATGAGTTCCATCCAATCGACGATGTCTGGCGGGGGAAGAATTCATTCATGGTGGGAGACTGGCCGTGCTCGCCGATCATTACCACTGAAGGGGAAATCCTGCTCCCGGTACAGTCGACTCTGCTGGATGGAAACAGGGAAATTTACAATCCGGGCGGGGGATATACTTACCAGTGCAGCCGTGTTCTGCACGGGCGATTCACGGCAAATGGGGAAATAGAATGGCACTCAATATCGGAAAAGGTGTTGGGAGACCCGGGGAAATCGACAAGGGGAGCGATCGAACCCGCCATAGCCCTGATGCCGGACGGAAGAATCCTTATGGTCATGAGGGGAAGCAACGGAGGAATCAATGACCCGGATTTCAGGCTTCCGGGCTATAGATGGCATTCGGTTTCAGAGGATGGAGGACGCACATTCACCAAGCCCTCGCCCTGGACATACAGCAACGGAGGTGCTTTTTATTCCCCATCATCATGCTCGCAGATATTATGCCATGGCAGCGGCGGGTTTTTCTGGATAGGCAACATATGCGCCGAAAATCCCAGGGCGAACATGCCGAGGAATCCGCTGTGCATCGTTGAGATAAATGCGGAAACGCTGAAGCCGTTCATGGAAAGCAAGTTCGACATCGCCAGCAGGGAAGAAACGCAATACCATGATGTCACCTTTTCAAATTTCTACGCCAGGGAAGAAAAGGAAACCGGGGACATACTCGTATACTGTACGGCATTATGGCAGTCGCCAGAGAATATATACATGGATGCAGACTCATACGAATACCGGCTGAGGTTATGAAGCAGCGGCATGCAGCCGGCAATGAGCCGGGCAGGACGTCAGTATCTTTCCGGGATTATGTGTGAAAACACATTATTGCGTTTATCATGAAAATCTGATTAAATAATAAAAGTTGAAATTCAAATTCAGCCGGAATGGAACCTCGGATGATCCGCGGACGTTAAAAAGGATAGTCTGCATAACAATAGGCTTGGAGGAATTTTATTTGAATAAAAAATTATTTGTCATATTATCGGTACTGTTGTCTTTTGCTTTGGTCCTGGCTTCCTGCGGGAACAGGAACGAAAATAATAACACAGGCACACCCGGCGCATCGAATACGCCGCAGCCCACGGCATCCGGAAAACCGTTTCAAGGCGACAGGATCGGAATGACGGCCAAAGTGGTCGGGCTCAAGGGCCCGACGGCGATGGGGATGGTAAGGCTGTTCACCGAGATTGATTCGCTGTCCGACCTTGTTTCACTTGAATTCGACATAGTTTCATCGCCCGATGTAATAACGGCCGGGCTTATAAACGGCGATATCACCGTCGCCGCCGTGCCTACAAATGTAGCCGCAATGCTTTACAATAAGTTGGAAGGCAACATCAGGATGCTCGCCGTCAATACATTCGGCGTAATCCATATAGTCGCGGACAAGAGCTTGAATATAGAGACAATGGACGACCTCCGCGGGAAGACCATAACGGCGACCGGAAAAGGCACCGTTCCCGAATATGTGTTGAATTACATTCTTGAAAAGAACGGGATGGTTCCGGGGACCGATGTAACAATTGAATACAGGAGCGACCACAGCGAGCTTGCAACTCTTGTCGCCCAGGGAGAAATTGAGATTGCGATGCTCCCCGAGCCTTTTGTTTCCATCGCAACAGGCATCAATGAGAATATTGAACTGGCGATAGACCTTACGGATGAATGGAAGAAGGTTTCACCCGAGGGAAGCGAGCTTACGATGGGTTGCCTTATATCGACAGCCGAATTCGCCGAAACATATCCGCAGGAAGTGGTCGAGCTCCTGGCATTTTACAATACCTCGGTGAACTGGGTGAACAGCGAGCCTGAGAAAGCAGCGGAGCTGATCGTATTGTTCAACATACTCCCCGATACTGAAACCGCCGTAAGGGCGATTCCCGGAAGCAACATACGTTTTGTTTTCTCGCAGAACTCGAAGGAAATGCTTAATGCGTTTTATAAGGTTCTTTATGATTACGACCCAAGGTCGATCGGGGGTTCGATCCCCGGCGACGATTTCTACTTCACGCCATAGAAAACATCATTTTTATCAGCCCCCGTCTTGCAACGGGGGTTTTTTACGCGCCCATATATGATAAAATGTTTTTATGAAAAAAAGATGGCTGAAGCCCGCCGCGATTATACTATGGTTTGTTTTATGGTTTCTTGCCGCGCTTATCGTAAATGACTCGTTCAGATTTCCGGGGCCTGTCGAGACGCTGGAGGCGCTTTTCAGGAATATAATGTCCATGGATGGTTTTCTGAAGACAATCGGAGCGTCGTTGGCCCGCATCCTTGCCGGGTTCGTCCTGTCCGCCGCCGCCGGACTTTTACTTGGAGTTGCGGCAGGTTTGAGAAAATCATTCGAAAGCTTTATGGAACCTGTGGTCACGGTGATAAAGTCGACGCCCGTCATGTCCTTTATCATTCTTGCGATGATATGGTTCAGTTTCACGCTGGTCCCGATTCTTGTGTGCTTCATGATGTGTTTCCCGGTCATGTATGAAAATGTCAGGCAGGGAATTTCGGGAACCGACAGGGGGCTTTTGTCCATGGCGAAACTATATGGGGTCGGTACGGTGCGGATACTGGGCGGCATTTACCTGCCGTCAATGAAACCGTATTTTTACGCAGCGGCAAATATGTGCCTTGGGCTCGGATTCAAGGTCACGGTTGCAGCCGAAGTGCTTGTCAGTCCCAAATATGGCATAGGCTCAAGATTATATGATGCTAAAATATACCTTGAACCCGTGGAAGTTTTCGCATGGACGTTCATAATACTGGTCCTCAGTTATCTGCTTGAGCAGCTGCTGAAGGCCATATTCAACAAAAAAAGAAAGGGAGCGACCCAAAATGCCGCTGAGGATATCGGAACTGGGCAAATCGTATGACGGCCACGTGGTTTTCGACGGTTTCACCATAGATTTCAACGACAATGAAATAAACTGCATCCCCGGCGAATCCCGCTGCGGAAAGACGACGCTCCTGAATATAATAGCAGGGCTTGAGGACTATGGAAAAGGGAGCATAGAAGGGATCAACGAAAGCACATTCTCATATATCTTTCAGGAACCCAGGCTTCTCGACTGGTACAACGTCAGGCAGAACATGGAATTTGTGTTCGAAAGGCCGGTCAAGCCTGAATATTCACAGAGAATCGACAAATATCTCAAGGTCACGGGACTTTGGAAGTTCGCAGGATTCTATCCTTCGCAGCTCAGCGGAGGAATGAAGCAAAGGCTTTCGATTGCCAGGGCATTTGCTTTCCCGGGAGCCATAATGCTTATGGACGAACCCTTCAAGGGACTTGACATAAAGCTGAAGAGCGAGCTTATGCATGAATTCATAAGGTTGTGGGAAGAGGACGGGAGAACGGTGCTTTTCGTTACTCATGAAGCGGAAGAGGCCTTGATGCTGGCTGACAATATCCATGTGCTGGGAGGAAATCCCATACGGGAAATCTTCAGGACCGGTATCAAAAAGCCTGTCGGAAAACGGACCGCACAAGAAGATGAAATTGTAAAAATAAGAAAATTATTGTATTCTGTCCTTACCGGACAGGGTGGGGAGGAATAGAAAATGGGAATGAACGGAGTTAAGATAGCAGACCTTAAGGACGGCATGATATGCGACGGGACGTATATCCTTAAGGAGGCTCTTATGAAGAAAACGGCCGCAGGCAAGTTCTACATCGACCTTGTCTTTCTGGACGACACGGGGGAGGCCGCCGCAAAGAAATGGGATGCCGTGAACGAAGACATGGACAGGCTTGTGCCAAACAGGCTTTACATAGTGAACACAAGGGTCGCCACCTGGCAGAACAAGCTTCAGCTGAATATAAACTCAATCAGGCCTGCATCTGCGGAGGAACAGTCGAGGATATCGGAATATATACCCGCGGCGCCTTTCAGTCCCGAGGAGATGATGGAAACGGTCAACGGCTATATCTCCCGGATCGGCAACAAAGACATGAGGAAGCTCGTGGAGTCGCTTTATTCCGACTACAGGGAAAAACTCATGTATTATCCGGCCGCCAAGGCGCTGCACCACGCTGTCAGAAGCGGTTATCTTTATCATATATCGACAATGCTGAAGACAGCGGAGAAGTTGTCCGAGGTTTACGAAAGCCTTGACATGGACCTGCTGTATACCGGGGTTCTGCTCCACGACATAATGAAGTTGGAGGAGCTTGACTCAACAGAGCTTGGAATAGCGGATTATTCGATCCCGGGACAGCTGATAGGCCATATCGAGATGGGTGTTTCCATCGTCGACCAAAAGAGGATAGAGCTTGGCCTGGATGATAAAGTATGCTTGCTGATAAAGCACATGATACTGTCCCACCACAGTCTTCCCGAATACGGAAGCCCGAAACCGCCGATGTTCCTTGAGGCGGAGCTGCTTCACTACATCGACCTCATAGATGCAAGGGTATATGACTTCGAGCAACAATACAGGACCGTAATGCCGGGTGAAATTACGGAGAAAGTATGGTCCCTCGACAGAAGGATCTACAGGCCGGATTATTGAAATTATTTATGAACATTGAACAGCTTAAGGATTCAAAGGAGTTTTTAAAGAAGCTGATGGAAGTGGCCGTAACTCCCATATTCGTCGTTGACGAGAATATGATCGTGCAGAGCTATAATGACTCTTTCGCAACGCTTTTCAATAAGAGCGAGTATGAGATAATAGGCAAGCTTCCGGGAAATTCCCTGGGATGCGCTTACCTCAATGAAGGCGATACATGCGGAAAGACGGAAAACTGCGTTAAGTGCATTCTTATAAAACAAATGGAGAAGGCCATAAGAAGCAACCATACGGTTGAAAAGAATATCATTGAAAAGGAATTCAAGATAAGGGATAAGGTCGTCAAGAAGCATCTGAGCATTATGATCAAGCCAATGGAGTTTGATAACAGGAAGTACTATATCGGAATTTTCAATGATGTGACGGATATCGTCGAGCTGAAGAGCAGGGTCTACTCGCAATATGAGAAAATGAGAAGGGATTTGCTTTTCGCAAGGGGACTGCAAAGCGGGCTTCTTCCCTCAAACAACAGAATAGGACCCCTGAGATTTTCGTATATTTTCAAACCGTGCGAAACTGTCGGAGGAGATTTCATTGATTTCTACAGGATTGACAAACACAATATCGGATTCATAATAGCAGATGTGGCAGGACATGGCATAACATCGTCAATGTTTACGATTTTTCTTTATTCGATGCTGAACAGGGATGAAAAGAGTCCGGCAATACTTCTGGCGGCTGCCTTTGAAGAATTCCAAAAATTCAATGTCACGACCGAAACATATATAACCATGCTTGCAGCCGTTATCAATACAAAGAAAAAGACGGTCGTGTTCGCCAATGCGGGATTTACAAATCCACCGGGAGTCGCATACGGAAAGGAAACGGTCAAGGTTGATGTAAGCGGAATACCAATCAGCAACTGGGTCGGGGAAACCTCATATGAAGAGCGGGAGATGAAGTTTCGGAGCGGGGACAGGCTCATCTTCTTCTCGGACGGAATTACGGAAATGAGGATGGATGGCTCAAGCTTCATCGGAGGCGACTGTCTATATGACACGCTGGCCGACAGGAGCGTTGACGCACAGGCGCTTATAAACAGCATTTTCAACAGTTCAAGGGAAAACAAATCCTATACTATAAATGACGATGTTACCATAGCACTGGTAGATTATTTGTAGGTTTCAGGGAGCCGTTTTTCCATTGTCAAATCCGGAATCCGGTCTTATTACTGAATGCATCCGTTAATTCCCTGCAGCTCTGTACCTGTTGAGAAGCTCAATCGTGTTGTCCCAGAGTTTTTTTCCGTCCCCGTCATTGAACACTCCGTCCCTTACCCTTGATATGGCCATATCCTTTATATATCTGCCCGTGATTCCGGTCAGCTCGCCTGAAGAGGCTGCATAAACTATGTTGTCGGCGGCATAGGCCGGGGGATCGGCTGCAAGTGCAATCATCTTTCCGGCCATGCGCCAGTACCATGTGTCCGAAGGCCAGATACCGGTTGCAGAATGACCCGGATGTACACAGTTGACGGTTATATTGGTATCCCTGAGCTGGCCTGCGAGAATAAAATTGAAGTACATCAGCGCCCGCTTGGATTTTGAATAGGCGCTGAATCCGCTTTCTCTTTTATTTGTGAATAGATCCGGATTGAATTTTATGGCATGATAGGAATCTGACACCACATTGACTATCCGCGCCTCACCGTCGATATCCATCATATGCGGAAGAAGAAGCCTGGTAAGGTAAAATGGCCCCAGATAGTTTACCGCCGTCGTCATTTCATAGCCTTCCGCGGATTTTTCGAATCTGCGTTTGTAAACCCCGGCGTTGTTGACCAGCACATCGGGAGTGCCATGGATGTCAATCAGCTTTTCGGAAAAGGAATATATTGATTGGAATGAAGACAGATCAAGGGGCATTGCTCTGACAGGATTGCCCGAACGCATGTCAATATCATGTTTTGCGGCATCCAGCCTATCCCTGCCCCGGCCCGTAATAAGGACCGATGCTCCTGCGCGGGAGAGCTTGACGGCCGTTTCCAGGCCGATTCCGCTCGTTCCTCCTGTGATTACAACGAAGGAGCCGTCAATTTCAAAATCGTGCTTCCTGAGATTATCATCCATGGATATATACATCCTGTCCGTGAATATTTCAATTCGGCCTGAATTTATCAGGGTTTGCCGAACAACTTGAAAGTGCCTTGTATATAGTCTTATTTTACATTTTAAAGCCTAAGGTGCAAGCTTTTCTCGGCAAAAAGGTAAAAAACCATGCACTTTCACAGGCCTCGAAACCCGGCTTGGCCTGATTCGGTCAGCCTCAGCGGGAATATCCCATCCGGCAGGCTTCCTTCAGCAATTCAAGATATCGCAGAGTTTTTTCCCTGCTCATCGGGGGGATTCCGCTTTCGGTCCTTGGGAAGAAGCGGCCGCCTATCCTGCCGGTTTCAACAACACTGAAGACATGGGCTTTCATTTCATCATCGGTCATACCGGCTATCTGTGTTCCGATGCCTGCGTTGAATGTGATTTTGTCGCCCCACTTTTTTTTGAACATTGAAAGGTTGTTATGGTCCGACGGACCAATGGGATTTATTATGTCGACCCCGCATTCAATGAAATCATCCATCAGTTCCTCAATGTGGCCGTGGCTGTGAAGATGAAGCCATGCGCCGCGCCCATGGCATAGCCCGGCCAGCTCAGACAGCCAGGGGGCCATGTATTTCCTGAACATGGCCTTTGAAAACAGAAGGCTCATCGCCGATCCCAGGTCGCTGCACACGAAAATTGAGTCAACCCCGCAGTCAAGCAGCACCCGGGAGCTTTCAAGGCTGTAGCGGGCGGTTTCATTGAAAAGAGCCATTGCTGCCTCTTCCTCCACCGCCATCCATGCGAGGATGTTCTCAAAGGATGCTACAAAGTAATAAATGGCGTGGAAGGCGCCCATTGCGCTGCCTTCGACAAAAAAGCCTGCCTCCTTATAGCGCCTTACGGTATCGGCGGCTTTATCACGGTCAAAGCGTGTGGTGAAACCCGCATCGGAAAAGCGGAATCCAAAGGCATCCTCCGGTTCATTCACGGGATAAGCAAGTGCTTCACGGCAGAAAACGGGATCGTAACTCTCATGCCATACAGCTCCTGTCTCGTATCTGTAAGTGTGGTGGCGGTCATCCCTGGATAATGTTTCACTCTCCATGTCGATTCCCAGCCAGGCCGTTCCGTTTCCAAAGAAGCTTGTGTATTCCATAAGTTTTTCGGGGCTCGACTCATAATCGCCGGGCACAAGCTCATTGAGAACCGTGACATCCATGGGACCTTCCCTGTATATGGGGATTTCATCAATTATATGGCCGTTCAGCACTGCTATTATTTTTTCTCTTTCAGTCATTGTTCTCTCCGAGTGTCTTTATAAAGAAATCAACAAGGCCGGTTGCATTGTCTCCTTCATATGAATGAGGCGAATGCGACAGCAAGAAGATGCAATTGTCCCCGGCCCCATACAAATCATATATGTTTCTGACGAATTTCTGCGTTTTTTCAAACCCCTGCAGAGGCCAGTGTATGTCAGTGATGTTATTCTGCGCCAGAATGGGTTTTGGCGCGAAGGCAGCCAGGAAGTGCATGAAGTCGCCGTGATTCAGAACATTGAAGACAAAAGGAGATATGCCTGTCCAGCCTCCCTGCCGGCCGGCGTAATCAGCGACTTCGGCTTCGTATGTTGAAACCCCGCATAACGGGGCGAAAGAGGCGAATCCATCCTCGGCCGCCGTTGTGTACATGGCTGTTATGGCTCCCTGGCAAAGGCCGGTAATTCCTATCCTGTCTGCGATGATGGCGGGATTCTTCCGAAGAAATTCAAAAACCGCAATATTATATGAGACTCGAAAACCTGCCTCGTTCATGCCCAGAAGATGTGCGGCGGAAGCTATGTTGTTGATGTCGGTCTCGCAATCGGGCCTGTCGGCGCATAGGCCTGTTCCGCCGTATTCCATTACAACCGCGGTTATTCCGGCTTCGGCCAGGCTGATTGCAAAGGAAACGTAGAAGCCGGTGTTGGCGGGGGTGGCGAATCCCGGGCAAATCATGACTGCGGGAGAGGGAGCCGGGGCGGACGGTCTGTACATGGATACAGGCACTGCAAGGTTTTCATCAACCTGAACGTCGGCTGTTTCAAGCGAGACGGAATCTGATATTGCGAAGATGCCGGTCGAGACGCCGCTGCCGGTGTGGGAATTCCTGATTACCGGAAGATTTTCTTCCAGCCATTCGCGAAGCCTTATTTTATAATCCAGCCATTCATTTATTCCATTGAAGTGAAGGGGCAGTGAACCGCATTGTTCCTCAACCTTGGATTGAAGGTAGCGGTGCAGCGAGTACTTGTTCATAAAACCTCCCAAAGCCCGGTCCATCCGGGCCATATCTGATTATATATTCGCCGGGGGTAATATTTCAAGACTCGCCGGTCAATGCAGCCGAATCCATTTTATGCGGACATACAGGCATATTGACACCCCATGGCAGTCTGATGGATAATGAATACTGCGCCGGAGGAGGCAACATTGGATTACAGTGCTTTGGACAAACCCGAGTATAAAGGGATTGAGACGGTCAGGATCAAGGATAATAACAATGACCTTCCTTTTTTCATTGCAAAGAGAAAGGATCTGAACACCACCATGCACCGGCATGAATTCGTACAGATAATCTATGTCGCCAAAGGCAGTTCGGGGCATGTCATCAACGATAACAGATTTACTGTATACAAGGGTGATATATTCATAATGCCGCCTTATGTGCCGCATTACTTCATACCGGGCGGTGATGCCGAGATCTTTGAATATGAGTTCATCCCCGAATTCATCAATGAGAAATTCTCTTCCGACTACAAGGACAACAGCTTCATGGACTTTGCATATCTGGAACCTTTTCTCGTGGCCGAGAACATGATCAAGCCGAGGCTGAATCTTTCCGGGAATATCCAGAGGGAAGTCGAGGGAATCTTCAACCGCATTTTGATTGAATACGAGCAGAGGGACAAGGATTTCGAGTTGGTCATCAAAGCGTTGACGCTGCAGCTGCTGATCATGGTGTCCAGGCAGTACAACCGGAACGAGGACAATTCCGAAAACAACACGGTTTTCGTAAAACACAGGGACTCGCTGCTGAAAACGATTGAATATATAGAGGAAAACTACAGCGAATGCATCTCGCTGGATGATGCGGTGAGGGTGTCCCTGCTTTCAAAATCGTATTTCGGCTATCTTTTCAAGCATATGACTCACAAGACATTTACGGAATATCTGAACGGCGTCAGGGTTTCGAAGGCGATTGAACTTCTGAAAACGCGCCACGACCTCAAGGTCATCGACATATGTTTCCTTACGGGATACAACAACGTTAACCACTTCAACAGGATTTTCAGGGCTGAAACCGGCTGCACGCCCATGCAGATTCGAAAAAATAAAATATAAAAAGCGAATAATTGCGTCCGTGGAGTCAAGAAAGCCCGGTTTTCTTTGGTATAATATATCCAAACGGAGGTTCATTATGATTATTGACGCGCACAACCATCCCGACTGGCATGGCCACGATTTGGAAAAGTTTATTGAAAATATGAAGATGAATGAAATTGATGTTACCTGGATCCTGACATGGATTGCTCCCGCCGATGAATATGCGGGATCCTACGGTGGGGTTCTGACCACGATGTACGACAATGGCCCGGTTCCGTTTGAAAGGGCGCTCCATTATAAAGAGAAATACCCGGATAAGTTCGTGCTCGGATATTGCCCGGATGTAAGGGATCCCGATGCGATTGCAAAAATGAAGGCGGCGGTAAACATATACGGCGTCCGTACATGCGGCGAGCTCAAGCTCAGAATGATGTACGACAATCCCGACGCCGTCAGGTTCTTCAGGGCCTGCGGAGATATGGGGCTGCCGGTGACGCTGCATTTGGATTATGAATTTGACTCGGTTGAAAATCATCCATGGCCCAATTTCTGGTACGGCGGTGGAATAGACGCGCTTGAAAGGGCATTGGCGAAATGTCCGGAGACAATATTCCTTGGGCATGCGCCGGGATTCTGGGCGCATATTTCCGACGACGACAAGTTCGACAAGGCCCCTTATCCGGAAGGGCCGGTTCTTCCCGGCGGCAGGCTTATCGAATTGTTGGAAAAATACGGCAACCTTTACTGCGATATTTCCGCAGGCTCGGGCTGCAATGCGCTGTCCAGGGATCCTGGGCACGCCGTCGGGTTCATAAACAAATACCAGGACAGGATTCTCTATGGGCGGGATTATTTCGACGACCGGCACAGGAAGTTCCTGGACTCAATCGACCTGAGCATGGATGTAAGGGACAAGATTTTTTATAAAAACGCACTGAGGCTAGTGCCTCTTGATTAGTTCCAAGGAGGCAGTACATTGAAAAAGATGGGTTTTGGCATCATCGGCTGCGGAGCCATATCCGAAATGCATGCGGGGGCAGTGAATGTAATAGAAAATGCCGTGCTTGTCGGATGCACCGATGTAAATCCGTCCAGCATGAAGGCTTTTTCCGACAAATACGGGATAAGGTCCTATGCCAGTGCGGAAGCCATGCTTTGCGATGAAAGCATCGATGCCGTCTGTGTATGCACGCCCAGCGGACTTCATAGGAAATATTGCATAGAGGCCGCAAGAGCCGGCAAGCACATAGTAGTGGAAAAACCCATGGCGCTGACAGTAGGGGACTGCGATGAGATTATCAACGCGTGCAGGGAAAACGACGTGAAGCTTGAGGTGATCTGCCAATTACGCTTCAAGGAAACCTTCAGGTATGTGAAGAAACTCGTCGCGGACGGTGCGCTTGGACGGATTGTCAGTGCGGATATCTATATGAAGTATTATAGAAGTCCTGAGTACTATTCCTCGAGCAACTGGAAGGGTACGTGGAAGATGGACGGCGGCGGGGCGCTGATGAACCAGGGGATACATGGTGTGGATATGCTTCTGTTCATTATGGGAAGGGTCAGGTCTGTGTTCGGATTTGCAAGGACGCTGGCAAGGGATATTGAAGTGGAGGATACCGCAGCCGCTGTGGTTGAATTTGAAAACGGGGCGCTGGGAGTCATCCAGGGCACGACTTCCGTAATGCCGGGATATCCGCGAAGGCTTGAGATCAACGGCGACAAGGGAAGCATTGCGCTTGTGGACGGGGACATTGCCCTGTGGGATGTCGAGGGGGTTGAAAAGCCTGTCTTCACGGTAGCCAGGAGCGGTTCCCACAATGACCCGATGGCTTTCGACATCGAAGGCCATGTGCTTCAAATCACGGATCTGATTGAATCCGTGGCGGAGGACAGGCCTTCGTTCGTCAATGAATTTGAGGGGCGAAGACCCGTTGAACTTATCACTGCGATATATGAATCATCAAAAACAGGAGAAAAGGTGGACTTGATATGAAAAAACTGCTTGTGACTGCATTCGAACCTTTCGGTGGACAGGATTACAATTCCTCGGGGCTTGTGCTAGAGAAGCTTCCCTCTGCAATAGGCGGGCTTGAGGTCAAAAAACTCATGCTTCCCGTTTTGTATAAAAAGGCATTTGACCAACTCAAGGATGAGATGAAGCATTATAAGCCCGATTTCGTCATATGCCTCGGACAGGCCGGAGGGAGGGAATCGATTGCCATCGAGCGCATTGCCATAAATATAAATGATTCAAAGAGTCCCGACAACGACGGCATTGTGAAAACAAATGAACATATCAATGCCAACGGGGAGCCGGCTTATTTTTCAAACCTGCCGCATGAACGCATGATGTCGGCGGCAGACGGCCCGGGCATCGGCCTGTCTTATTCGGCAGGCACATATGTCTGCAACGACCTGATGTACAGGCTGATGCAGCTGTTTGCGGCGACAGGAACCAAAACGCTTGGCGGCCTTATAAATTTGCCTTATACGGAAAAATTGAACAAGACCCCGAACATGGCTTTGGACCGACAGGTTGAGACGCTGGTTGCGATGCTCGGGGTTATGGAGGGATAGGATGACAGGATTAAATACAAAAAAATTAACATTGACGGCAATGTTCACTGCACTGGTGTTTCTGGGAACAAGGTTCCTGGCGTTCCCGGGGCCGCTGCCTCCCGGATACATAAATCTTGGGGACAGCATAATCATTTTATGCGCAGTTCTCATTGGGGCCCCATCCGCCGCCTTTGCGGGATCGGTTGGGTCCGCCCTGGCGGACATGACATATCCGGGCGGAATTATTTTCGCACCCTTTACATTCATAGTTAAGGGACTTGTGGGGCTTGTCGCCGGCTTGATATCAAAAAGAGATTCCATGGTATCGATTGTAATCGCAGCCATTGCAGCCGGGTTAATAATGGCAGGAGGCTATTTCCTGGCGGAATGGCTTGTACTGCCGCTAATTGATGAAACATTCGGCATGGCATTCGCCATAACCGAGCTCCCGTTCAACTTCATCCAGGCAGGAATAAACTCAACACTGGCCATAGTGCTTTCGGCCGCCCTTCGAAAAAAAGTAAACCTCATCTAGAACCACAAGCTGCACCTGGCGGCCAGTGGTTCCGCACACCTGATTATCAAACAGTTGCCCAAGGCAACTGTTTGATAATGTAAGAAAAAAGGATAGGGGATATTAGGCGGATATTTTACAAAAGTGTCTGTTTTAGCTGGTTTTCGTGTCTCAATCACTATAAGCCTTTGTCAATTTTATAAAATCACAGTCCAAATAAATGTATTTTTATGCGCTAATTTTCAAACAGTTGCCCAAGGCAACTGTTTGAAAATTAGTAAATTAATAAGCTGGCAATGTTTCTGGCGGTTGCCGGAGGATGCAAAGTTGTCTAGAGATTGAAGTATGTGAGTTTGTTGAGTTCCTTTTTAACGCTGTAACGGGAGCGGTTGGCGTAGCCGAAGCGTATTACTGCGGCTATAAGCGAATCGGCCCATCCCTCAGAGATTAGATGCTTGGCGAAGTTGATTGACAGATCGTCGATTTCGTCTTCCTCGACCGACAGCCGTATGAAGTTCCACATGAGCTCGTTCGTGAATATAAGGCCTTTCAACCTATATATTTCAATGTTGTTGCGGGCTTTCTCGAGATCGCCGCCGTACAGCATTGAGAGAATGATGGTGTTTATATATTCATTGGAGGCCACTTCCCCGGGAATCATTGTGAACAGCGCCGCGAGGGATTCGTCCTGCAGAAGGGAGCTATCGTCGATGGCTGCCCGGTTGAGGAGCTTCCAGCGGAAGGTGTCGTCGAGCGTGGGTAAATACAAGCATGCATCGGTAATTTTCTTTATGTCATTGAATTCATGCCCGGTGAAAATATACCAGTATGATATAAGGATTATTGCCGCTATATTCGAGGTGTCGGCCATGTATGCGGCGTGGGTCCTGTTCATCGAACGCCCGAGGGTTATGGAGGAGAAATACCCCTTCCGCTGAAGTCTGAGGGCAAACGTGTCCATTGCCAGGAAATAAGACATATCCTTGACAAGCTGGTGGCGGAATTTTGTGTTGAAAATTATGGAATCCTTGTACCGGTCGTATACCTTCAGGGCTTTCATATAATTCCCAAGGCACGAATATGCGCATATAAGCCCTATTGCGGATTTCTCAGGCTCGATGTTCCTGCTCAGCGTGAAATTGAACCCGCTGATGGCCTTCCTATAGTTTTTCTGACCCAGCGACAGGTATGAGTAAGCGTAATATCCAAGCATTTCGTCGGTTATGGCTTCAGGCATTGTTTCCTCCGCGGTCGTATTCATGCTCAATTTGCAGGCGGCGCATTCTCAAGGTACTCGTTTATGATCTTCTGGACATTATCATCCTTGATTTTGATCGAAAACTCGATCCTTCGGTTCTTGGCGCTGCCTTCCGCCGTAGTATTATCTCCGATCGGCCGGAGCTCCGAAAAGCCCGCGGCGGCGAAATAACTGCCGTATTTTTCCTCGAGCGACGGGTTCGAGGCCATTATATAGTTAAGTACATTCGTCGATCGATCCGTCGATAAAATGCGGTTCGTATCGGTCGAGCCGACACTGTCGGTGTGTCCTTCAACCGAGATGGAATCGATTACATTCCGCACCTCCGGGTCGTCGAGTATTTTTTCAAAGGCTATTGAAAGCTGTCTCAGAAGCGATTTACCTTCATCCTTTACATCCGCCGAAGCAAAGTCGAACACGAGGCTTTCGGTTATGTAAAGGTTGGCATTGTCGCCGATGACCACCAGTTTTTCGCCTGCCTCATTGTATTCGCCCAGCGTTTCCTCTATTGACGTCTGTACCTTTGCGAATATGTCCGCGCGCAGCACCGCTATGCTCTGGAGCTTTATCCTAAGATCTTTGAGTTCCTTGGTATTGATTGCGATGATGTTGTCAAGCTCCTGTTTCTGATCTACGAGAAGCAGTATTATCTGCCGCTTGTCGCCCAGCTCGGCCTCGGCCTTTGAATACTGGTCCTCCAGGCTTTCGAGATTTTCCTCGAGAAGAATTATCAGCTCCTGCCTGTTCTCAAGTTCCTTCTCGGTCATTATGAGGATTGCCTCCTGGTTCTCGAGCTCCTGCTGGGTTGCGTTAAGCTGTGTGCGCTGGTCGTCGAGATCTATGGATATTATTATGTTCTTGATAAACACAATCATGACGAGGAACAGCATGACGAGTGCGATAGTCGACATGACGTCCGCGAACGACGGCCAGAAATTCTCCGAATCTTTCTTTGTATAATAACGTCTGTTTTTGCTCTTCAATGGCTTCACCCCGTAAAGTTATTTGGAAACTTCGTCTTTAATGGCATCTAGCTTTCGGTTTATCTGGCCCGAAACCGCCTTGTTGTACGCCATGGTCTGTTCGGGCAGTGCTGCGATTGTGGCTGCAAGAGTCCGTTGATTGCCGTCGAACTGTTTGACGGTCTTGTCAAGGCTTTCCATGGCTTCTGATATGCTTCTGTTGAGCTTCTCTGAAATCTCATTCGTCCCGTCGAGCATTATCTTAGAGAATACTTCACCCGTCTTCTGTGCCATGGCGGCGATTTCTTCATTTACAGCCGTAAACGACTGTACGAAGGCCTGCTGTACATTGTCTATCGTAGCCGCATTCATTTCTGCGCTTTCCTTCATCACGGCGGAAAGTTTATTGACGGAATAAACTGATTTGTCAACCTGTTCGACGAGCGATTGCATGTCGTCTATGACCTTTTGGTTGAATGCCGACATTTCCGAAGCGGCGGATTTGACGTCCTCCGAGAATTTCTCGATGGCTTCGTAGTTATTTTTGATAAGATTGGCGGATGTGGCCATGGACTCCGACATCTTGATGAAGCTCACATCCATTATCTCGATGTTGTTCCTGAGATTTGTATTGAACTCAGAGAAATCCTTTATGCTTCCGGCGAAATTGACAAGGCATGAGTCGAAGCGTTCTATCGTGTTGTCGAGGGTCTGGGAGGACAGCGAGACGTCCATGACGACGTTTGTGAGCCTGTTGCCGAACTCGTTCACCGTATCCTTGAGAGAGGTCTCGATCTTGTTGCCGAAGTCAATGAATGTATCCCTTAGGATTCTGTTCAGTATCGTATACTCGTTTTCCTTGTCCTTGGAAATAACAACAGCAATCACGTTGTCGAGATATTCCTCGATGTTGACCATCAGCTTGTTTTTCTCGTCCTCGCAATCGAGTGTTATGAATATTATCGTAAGGATTATCGACAGGGATATACCTGCAAGGCTGGTAATGAACGCCGCGCCCATTCCCTCGGCCGCACCGCCCAGTCTTTCCAGTATGAAATTCCAGTCAAGGCTGCCCGAGGCTCCCGTGCTGGGGAGGAGCACATTGACAAGCTCGCTGACCGATATGGTAAGGCCTATGAAGGTTCCGAGAAGACCAAGAACGATCAGCATGCCGACGCTCTTCTTGACGAAACTCTCTCCCATCAGGTAAATCCTCAGCTCATCCATGAAGGTCTTTTCAATGATGGCCTGTGTGTTGACATCGCTGTAAGGGCTGCTGGAAGCAGCCTTGTAATCCTGAACGATTCTGTTCAACAGCTCGTTCTTGAAAACGCCAGACCTTCTTTGCTGCCTGCTTTCCAGATGCTTCGCGATGGAACGGTATTTTATCTTTATCAGGATATCAACTATCAGGGCAATGGCAAATATACAGACTATGATGAGAACGATAACCTTGCCCGATACATCGATAGTCTGAAATAATTCGAAAATTGTATTCATGTGTCATCTCCTTGAAAAATATATCATATCTATAATAACATAAATAAGCGCGTGGCAATATCCAAAAGGGAAATCAGGCGCTGTATATGAGACGGAAAAAGG
>JAWOIG010000096.1:0-24051 GCA_046484775.1 Clostridia bacterium
CGTTGGAATATTCAATCGAAATCAAATAGCGGCAAATAACAGACGGGGTATCGGACAGCGGGAAATTCACCGATGACTGAGAAATTTCAAGCAAAGTAATCAAGGAGGAATAATGATTTTTGACAAATTGGAAAATGCCGGCTTATACAGGGGAATTTCAGATGGAATTGACAAGGCGCTGGAGTTTCTAAAAAAAACCGACATCATGAATCTCCCGTTGGGCAGGCATGTTGTGTACGGCGACAAAATATATGCGTTATGCATGGAGTATGAAACAAAGTCCCCGGAGGAGTCGAAGACGGAAGCCCATGAAAAATACATAGATGTGCAGTATATGGCTTTGGGAAGCGAAAGGATGTATACCGCGGACATAAGGGATCTTTGCGAAACAGTAGCTTATGACGATGAAAAAGATGTGATGTTCCTTGAAAACAGGAACACATGCGCTTTCCTGGCGGGTGAAGGCAGCTTTGCCATATTTTTCCCGCACGATGCGCATATGCCGGGCGTGGACCCCGATGGATTCCATATGATGGTCAGGAAGGTGGTTGTCAAGGTTCATGTATGAGGAGGCCGCAAGGATTATCAAGCATTCCAAAAACATAGTATGTTTTACGGGCGCGGGTATTTCGACTGAAAGTGGAATACCCGACTTCAGGTCCTCATCCGGGTTGTATACCGGAAATGATTATCTGGGTTACGCACCGGAAATAATTCTGAGCAAGAAATTTTTTGACGCCAGGACTGATATATTCTACAAATATTATTTTGAAAAAATAATACACAGGTATGCTAAACCAAACAGGGGACACAAGGCGATGGCCGGATTTGATGGAAAGAAGAATGTTTCCGTAGTTACACAAAACATTGACGGATTGCACCAGGCGGCGGGCAGCGGCGATGTAGTAGAACTGCATGGGTCGGTGTATGTGAACAGATGCACATGCTGCGGAGAGGAATTCAGTCTCGACTATGTATTGGACTTTAGTCCGGGGATACCCGTATGCCGTGTATGCGGATGCACCGTCAGACCGGGGGTGACGATGTATGGGGAAAGACTTGATGAAAGCGCATATATTAAGGCGGAAGGTCATATTAAAAATGCAGATGTGCTGATTGTTGCCGGAAGCAGCCTCACAGTTTATCCCGCGGCGGGTCTGATTGATTTCTTCA
This sequence comes from Clostridia bacterium, assembly GCA_046484775.1. GTDB lineage: Bacteria > Bacillota > Clostridia > DUPQ01 > DUPQ01 > JAFGQE01. The sequence goes on from JAWOIG010000096.1 coordinate 1,174, forward strand.
GAGGCACAGCCATGATAATTGTCAACAGGACAAAAACAGGATATGACGCAAAAGCAAATTATATTATAAGGGATGAATGCGGAGACGCATTGGAAAGGCTTGTAAGCCGGTCATTGGATGATTGATGATGCATTGAACAAGGATATACGCTATATGAAGGGTGTCGGACCAAAGAGGGCCGGGTATTTCAACGACCTTGGCATTTATTGTCTGAAAGACCTTGTCGAATACTACCCCCGGACATATGAAGACAGATCGATCGTAAAAAAGATAAACGAGCTTGAATCAGGTGAAAAGGCAACCGTTCAGTGTGTTGTAACAAACATCGAAGCAAGAAAATTCAGAAACAATCTCCATATTATAAAAGCTGTGCTTTCGGACGGCACGGGTTACATGAATGCAGTATGGTTCAATCAGCAATACAATTTCAACAAGCTCGGCGAAGGTAAAAAATACTGGTTTTTCGGCAGGGTTGAAAGAAAGATCCTAATGGAGATGATCAATCCGGCTTTTTCGGATGATTTTGATAATTTTGCGGTCATAGTGCCAATATACAGTAAAAACAAAGGCCTGACTCAAAATACAATAAGGAACACCATTAAAAATGCTTTGTCTGAAACAGAGGATTGTTTCACTGAAATAATGCCGGATTGGATTATGACCGAATACGGACTTCTTGAATATGGAAAATCCGTAAGGAACATACACTTTCCCAAATCCAATGATTTGTTTTACAAGGCGCGTGAAAGGCTTGTATTCCAGGAATTTTTCCTTTTGCAGACAGCTCTTTTAAATATCAGGCACAGAATAGAGGGACTGGAAGCGGGCGGAAGCAAATTCATCGATTTTTGCAAAGGCGATATGTATATAAAAGGCCTTGGGTTTCAACTGACCGGTGCACAGCAAAGGGTTATCAATGAGATCAGGGGAGATTTGGCGTCGGGCAGGGTTATGCGCAGACTGGTGCAGGGCGATGTAGGTTCCGGCAAAACGGCGGTGGCGGCCGCGGCAATCGCCGATGCCTGCGGCAACGGATTTCAGGCAGCTTTCATGGCTCCGACTGAAATCCTGGCAAGACAGCATTATGAAAGCCTAAGACAGGATTTTGACGGTCTGGGGTATAATACTGTTTATCTTTCAGGCGGATCGAAAACCAATGAAAGAAATGCCGTACTTGAATTAATAAAAAACGGCGGGGCGGATATCATTATCGGTACGCATGCCCTTATTCAAAAAGGAGTCGAGTTCAATCGGCTTGGTCTTGTCATAACCGACGAACAGCACAGGTTTGGAGTCAACCAGAGGGAAGCCCTGGCGGGAAAAGGCGAAACCCCGCATTCGCTGGTGCTCACCGCCACTCCGATACCAAGGACCCTTGCGCTTATATTATATGGAGACCTGGATATTTCGGTAATCGATGAAATGCCGCCGGGCAGGCAGAAGATAGAGACATATGCAGTTGATGAAGGTAAGAGGAGACGCGTTCTGGATTTTGCGGAAAGGCGGATGAAGGAGGGATCCCAGGTATATGTCGTTTGCCCGAGGATTGAAGACGACGAGGCCTCTGACATGATGTCGGCTGAAAGCATATATGAAGAACTACAGGAAAGGTTCGGCGGATTCAATGTTGAACTTCTGCATGGCAGGATGAAGGCATCCGAAAAAGATTCCAGGATGCAGCTGTTTTATGAAGGCGTTACAAATATGCTGGTATCGACGACGGTTATTGAAGTCGGCGTCAATGTTCCCAATGCTACGTTGATGATTATTGAAAATGCCGAGAGGTTCGGGCTTGCCCAGCTCCATCAGCTCCGGGGAAGGGTCGGAAGGGGCAGCGGTCAGTCCTATTGCATAATGGTAAACAGGAGTTCCGGTGAAATACCCCGGAAAAGAATGAAAATCATGGAAAAATCAACCGACGGTTTCTACATATCCGAACAGGACCTTGTACTAAGGGGTCCGGGTGAATTCTTCGGGACCAGGCAGCATGGTTTGCCGGAATTCAGGATAGCGAATATCTATACCGATATGGACATTCTTAAAAAAGCCCAGAAAGCCGCCCTCAGGATTATATCTGAGGATCCTTGTTTGCTTTCGATTGGCAATGCAAATATAATGAAGGAAATAGAAATGAGATTTGAAAATTTCAAGACGATTTAGGAGGCCGGATGAATATAATAGAGAAAGAACTTTTCAATACGAAGGCACTGAAGATAAGCGGAGCGGAATCTCCTTTTTGGTATACTTCAGGAACCTTCGGTCCGTTTTATATCAATACCCATTATCTTTTCGGCGGAGAGGAAACCGCTGAAAAAGCAATGGCATTTATAAATGAGTATCAGAAGGATAAGTATGATTTCCCGGCAATGATGACAAGGTATGTTCTTGATTTTTACAATTCGGACAAAAATTTTGAAGGGGTGGTAAGTCATCTGATTGAAACGCTAAGGACTAATGTATCCATGGACGAGGTTGATTACATATCCGGAGGCGAACGCAGGGACTGGTTCTTTTCATACATAGCGGCGTACATTCTGAAAAAGCCGCACCTTACGATTTATAAAAATACGGTGGTTATAAAATCCTTGAACGGGAATACGGAAAGGCTTTTCGATGGAGGCGGCGCAAGGGTTCTGCACATAGCGGACCTTATCACGGAGGGTTCCAGTTACTTCAATTACTGGTTGCCTGCTCTTGCAAAAGCCAATATGAAGATGCCCTGGACGTATGCCGTGGTAGACAGACAGCAGGGGGGCGCGGCAAAATTGGCCGACAAGGGAATGAAGGTCATTGCGGGAATGGTTTTTGCAAAAAGTTTCTTTGAAAGTGCTTTCAAGGACGGACAGATGACGCAGAGCCAGTTCGATATGATAAAGAGGTACATGAGGTCGCCTTCTGATTTCATGAGGGAATTCGTAAGCTCGCATCCCGATTTCCTGAGGGAATCAATTGAAAAGGACGAAAAGACCAAGGAAAGAGCCATTGCCTTTATAAGGAGAACCGACGAAAAAGGATAAGGAGGAAAGTGTGATCCGGTTTCCGGTCCGGTAATACAATGAAAATATGCTTATTAGGAACTGTCGACTCTTTGATGGAAAATTATTTCATGAAGAACCCATGGATATTCTGATTGAAGGCGATATTATTGAAAACATCAGTCCCGTCGGTAAAATTTCATATTCGGGATATTCAGAGGATGCCAGGGGAAGAATCGTTTGCCCCGGATATGTTGATATCCACACTCACGGAATGGGGGGATTCGACAATACATATGCAGAAGCCGATCAACTGGATTCAATGGCGCGGGTATATCAATTTGCAGGCACCACTACTTTCATTCCGACGATTCCCACTGTTTCAGACAAAAACATTCTGCGGACTCTTGCCATGTATGCGCAAAGGCCGGACCTGGTACCGGGTGTTCATCTTGAGGGCCCATTCATAAACATCGGGAAAAAAGGCGCCCAGAATCCCGTATATATATTGAATCCTCTTGTGGACATATTCAAGAAAATAACAGGGGATTACCAGAAAGTTGTCATAAGGGTATCCCTGGCTCCTGAAAAGGACTTGGACTTCAAGTTGACAAGATATCTTGCATCTGAAAATATAAAGGTCTCGTTCGGACACACCGAATGTGATTCGGAAACCGCCAACAAATTTTTCGATATAGCGGATACAATCGCCACCCATATGTTCAATGCTATGCCGTCGATTCATCACAGGAAGCCGATGATTACAACAGTTGCGCTCAACAGGGACAATGTCATGTGCGAAATCATACCCGACCTGATCCATACGCATCCTGAAATCATAAAATTGATTTACAATGTCAAAGGTGCAAGGAATACCATAATGATATCTGATTCAATGCTGGCGGCGGGCCTTGAATACGGCGAGTATGATTTTTCCGGACTTCATGTAACCGTATCTGAAAACGGGGCAAGACTTGATTCGGGAATCCTGGCAGGCAGCATAGCAACGATTGCCGATGGAGTCAGGAATATAACGGGTATAGGAGTATCGCCCGGGGATGTGCTTGCCAGCGCCACTTCTTCCCCGGCCAGGGCAATGGGACTTGACAATATTTGCGGACACTTGAAAAAAGGGCGTACTGCGGATGTTCTGATTCTGTCTGATGATTATTCGGTTTTGTCCGTCTTTAAATCAGGCAAAAAGATACGATAGTCTCATTAAGAGGCAATACCTTGAAAGATATGAAATAATTATATAAAATGCATATGAAGGGGGCTGTTTATGGTTTATGTTTTTTATATTCTGATTGCATTTCTTTTGATTTTCGGTTCTTTGGGATTTTTGGCCGCAAGGGGAATCGCCCGGAAAAAACCAAGGCCCGACATGGATATCCATGAGTATTCCAACAACATCCATGAACCTGAATATGTATCTGAAGTTAGAGAATGGATTTCGGAGGCCGGCTACGGATATGTAAAGATCAAATCGCCTTACTTTTATAATATAAATGCATTTGAACTTGAGGGCCGGATGCCTGACAAATGGGTGGTGCTTCTGCATGGAGTGACCGTTTCCCATAAATATATGCTGGATCTTGCACACATGTACAACAGGATGGGTTTTGGGGTGCTTGCATGGGATTCAAGGGCGCATGGGGAAAGTGGAGGAAGCAGCATATCCTATGGCTATTATGAGAAAAACGACCTGGCGGAAGCAGTTGATTATATAAGAAATAAATACGACAAGGATGCAAAGATCGGACTGCATGGAATCTCAATGGGAGCCGGCATCCTTCTGGCATATGCATCGCAGGTCAGGGATGATTGTGATTTCTATATAGCGGACTGCCCCTACAGTGATTTTTATAAGCAGGCGGAGACTGTCATCGGCAGAAAATTGCATACGCCCGCTTTCATTACTTCCATCGTAATGGGGTTTACAAAATTCTTCATATTAAGAATATACGGGTTTGATTTGAAAAGAATAGACATATTGAGCAGGATGCATCTTGTGAAAAATCCCATGATGTTCATTGACTGCCGGGACGATGCATACATACCTCCGGAAATGACACGGGAATTGTATGAAGCGTGCGGCAGCGGCAAAAAAACAATACTATGGTTTGAGGATGGCGGACATGGAGGCGCATATCCGTTGCATAGAAAGGAATATGAACAAGCTGTCCTGGATTTCATCAAGGAATCTGGTATCTGATATAATCAAGATGCATGTTTAATCCGATTTAATCGGGTATATAAATAAATATATTATACAGGGGGATTGAGATGGTAACATATATTGACAGTGAAAACCTTTATAATGCTTATTTATCGGGTGCCAGAAACGTTATAAGCAACAGGGACGATCTAAACAAGATAAATGTATTTCCCGTTGCGGACGGCGATACGGGAAATAACCTTTCGGCCACAATGTATTCCATTATAAATGAATCCAGGATTACGTCTTCGGTCAAGAGTACGCTTGAATCCATTGCGGATGCAAGTCTTGGCGGAGCAAGGGGAAATTCAGGAATTATATTCGCACAATATATGAGCGGTGTAAGCGCTGAAGTGGCAAATGATTCGTCTATAAGCATTGAGAATTTTGCAACTGCGCATAAAAATTCAGTCCGTTATGCTTATGAAGCGATAAATAATCCGGTCGAGGGGACTATGCTGACCGTCATAAGGGAATGGGCTCATTCCCTGTTTGATTTTCATAAGAAAGCAAGGGATTTTTCCGACTTGCTTTCACATTCATACAGTGTTCTGGAGGAGTCGCTTAAAAGAACCACAAATCAGCTTCGGGTATTGAAGAAGGCCGGTGTTGTTGATTCGGGAGCAAAGGGTTTCGCACTGTTTATAAAGGGTTTCATGGATTTCATCAAGAATGAAAAAACAACAGTTATTGAACCTGTGACGGACAACGTTCAGAATTTGAAGGCTTCGATTCCCATTCATGTGGAAACAGATTTCAGGTATTGCGTCGAAGCTATGCTGGAAGGCCATGGCGTCGACAGGGAAAATTTAAAGGCAGTCCTGGAACCTCTTGGCGAATCCTTGATAGTGGCCGGCAACGATCATATTACAAGGATACACATTCACTCGAACAAACCTGCGGAAGTTTTTGCCGCGGCTTCGGAATTTTCAAGGATTTCAAGACAAAAAGTTGAGGACATGATCAGGCAGAGCGATATAGTGGAGCACAGGAAACACGACATAGCGCTGGTAACCGATTCAATCGCGGATCTGCCCAAGGAATTCCTTGACGAACACCAGATACATGTTGTCCCGCTGAATATAATAATCGATGATACTGAGTATCTTGACAAACTGACAATAGACAATCTGAAAGTAATAGATCAAGTAAAGAACGGAAAACCCTTCCCGACGTCGCCTCAACCTGATACAAAGACAGTGGAAGGCGTCATATCCTACCTGGCATCATATTATAAATCAATAATCGCCATTACCGTAGCGGCGGAACTCAGCGGAACATACAATGTATTCAAGGGAGTCGCTGAGAAATTGTCCGGTCCGGAACTCCGGATAACGGTAATTGATTCAAAGCAGAATTCCGGAGCCGAAGGACTTCTGGTCATCGAATGTGCAAAGATGATAGAAGAAGGCAAGGAGCATGATGAAATAGTTGCCCGGGTCAGGGAGCTTGCTGCAAAGGCAAAGATTCTGGTAAGCGTAAGGAATCTGGAAACAATGATAAAAGGAGGACGGCTAAGCACCAGTGCCGGGAAAATTGCGGAAAAACTAAACATGAAACCTATAATTACGCTTGATGAAAAAGGCAAGGGAACAATAGGCGGCATTGCTTTTTCACACAAAGGCAGCAAAAAGCAATTGCTCAAGCGAATGAAGGCGGTTATGAAGAAGAGTGGAATCAGAATTTATTCCATAGTTCATGTCAATAATTTTGAAGAGGCACAGATGTATGCAGGGATGCTTGAAGATATAACGGGGATGAAGCCGGACAATATAACGGAGGCTTCCTCGATAATCGCCATAAGCGCGGGGGACGGTGCGCTTGCTCTGTCCTATATTGCGAATTGAACGGGGAGGTCATGATGAATATTTATCTGCAGACAGCCATATTGTTATTTGTTTATTTTGTTTTGCTTTTTGTAATAGGCCAGGTGCTTGGGAATAATTCAATTGTCGATGTAGGATGGGGCCTCGGATTTACATTGGTTGCCATATATACATTCTTTGCGGGTGGATCAAACGAATTTGCTTCCATAGCGGTTACCGTGCTTGTCTTGCTCTGGGGATTCAGGCTTGCATATCATATAATAAAAAGAAACTGGAAAAAACCCGAGGATTTCCGGTATGTGGCCATGAGGGAAAAATGGGGTCCGAAGGCACAATGGCTTCATGCATTTTTCAAGGTCTATATGGTACAGATGATATTCATGTACATTATCGCGCTTCCTATAATTGCACTTAATTCCTCGGGAATAAAATTTGCGGGAATCCTTGTTCCCATAGGGATAATTATTTGGGCGGCGGGATATTTCTTTGAGGTTGTGGGCGACCGACAGCTGCGGGCATTCAAAGGCAACCCGGCAAACAAGGGAAGGATTATGGATGAAGGACTTTGGAAATATTCAAGGCATCCCAACTATTTCGGGGAAGCGACCATGTGGTGGGGAATATTCATAATGTCGGTATCCACCGGATATTTCTATCTGACAATCATCAGCCCGGTGCTGATAACGTTTCTTCTTGTTTTTGTATCGGGTGTCCCTCTTCTTGAAAAAAAGTACAAGGACAATCCGGAGTTCATTGAATACAGCAGGAGAACCAGTAAATTTATACCTTGGTTTCCCAAAAAGACGATTTGAAGGTCACTGACCGTGGGTTTGATTGATATATAAATTATAAGGAGATTTGAAATGATTCAATTTTTAAAGGTTTTTGCGGTTGCTTTCGCAGTATTCATGGCGATTGATTTCGTATGGCTTGTTTTTATAGCAAGAAAACTATATGACAAGGAACTGGGTGCGCTGAAGAAAGAAAAGGTAAACTGGCCCGCGGCAATAATATTCTATGTGCTTTATATAATAGGGCTGGCTTTCTTCGTGCTTGTTCCGGCGATTGACAAGCAATCGTTTATATATGCCTTGGGCGGAGGCGCTCTTTTCGGTCTTGTCGCATATGCAACCTACGACCTGACCAACCTTGCAACACTCAAGGGGTTTCCCCTGAAAATTACTATTATAGACCTTTGCTGGGGAACTTTTGTAACAGGATTTACTTCAATGCTGGCATATATCATTCTAAAATGACAGAGTTGACACATGACAATAAATGTAATAATATATTGGTATGTCATTACTTTATTGGCTTGCTCTCAGTCAAATTGAATATCTGTCCTTCAGAGAAAAATATCTGTTGCTTGTTCACTTCGGAACCCCGGAGAAAATTTTCAATTCCAGCTTTGACTTTATGGCGGGTACAGGAATCATTGGTCCCGGAAAAGCAAAGGCGGTTCTTGAAACAAACATAGATAACAATGGCATCGTTGATATGGAGAGAAGAGGAACAAAGGTCTGCAGGTATTCGGATCCTGAATATCCGCCTCTGTTAAGAGAAATCTACGATCCTCCCGTACTTCTTTATTATAAAGGAAAGATACCATCGGGGAGGTGCATAGCGGTGATAGGTTCCAGAAACTGCTCGGAAAAAGGAATGGAAAAAGCTCGGGAAATATCAGCGGCGGTGGCTGGAGAAGGTTTCTGCGTGGTAAGCGGGATGGCAAGGGGTATAGACAGCTCTGCTCATATGGGCGCATTGCTCAATGGCTGTACGACGGCTGTACTGGGATGCGGTCCGGATATATGTTATCCGCCTGAAAACAAGCAGCTGATGGCAAGGATAGAAAACTCAGGCTGTGTGATGTCGGAATATGCGCCGGGCAAAAGACCCGACAAATATAAATTTCCTGCACGCAACCGCATAATAAGCGGCATTTCCGAGGCTGTGGTTGTCATAGAAGCCGAGAAAAAAAGCGGGGCGTTGATTACGGTTGAATTCGGGCTCGACCAGGGAAAGGACATATATACATTGGATTGGGGAAATGAAACGCGTTCGGAAGGAACCGCGGGGCTCCTCGAAGACGGCGCAATAAGGATAGAAGGAATCAAGGAATTCATAGAAAGAATAAAAGCTTTCAATGAAACTTATGAATGACTCCTGAAGGAACAATATATTGAGTTGCAAAAAGGATGGACAGCCTGCCCGGGATGAGCCGAATGGCCGGCACATCAAATTATGTTGAAATTAATGCTGAAAGGTTATAATATAGTCACTGCCCGGCTGCCGGGTATAATGAAAATAAAGAAATAAATTACGGAGGCATGGATGGCAAGCAAACTGGTAATAGTGGAATCGCCCGCGAAAGCCAAGACAATAAACAAATTCCTTGGCGAGGATTATAAGATTTCCGCAAGTTTCGGGCATGTCAGGGATTTACCGAAAAAAACACTTGGTGTTGACGTCGAGAACAATTTCATTCCCAAATATGAAATAATGCCGGATAAAAAGGAAATAGTTTCAAAGTTGAAGAAAGAAGCCAGGGAATACGAGAAGATTTATCTTGCAACCGACCCGGACAGGGAGGGGGAGGCGATTTCATGGCACCTGGCGCATATACTTGGCATAAATGAGAAGGAAAACTGCAGGATAACTTTTAACGAAATAACAAAGAAGGCGGTTCAGGCTGCCATTGAAGCATCGAGGCCGATAGATATTGGCATGGTTGATTCCCAGCAGGCGCGCAGGATACTTGACCGCATAGTGGGTTACAAAATAAGTCCTCTTCTATGGAAAAAGGTAAAAAAAGGACTCAGCGCAGGAAGAGTGCAGTCGGTTGCCGTCCGATTGATTTGTGAGCGTGAAAGGGAAATAGATGGATTCAAGCCGGTGGAATACTGGAACCTAAATATAATTTTGTCAAAGAAAGGTGAAAAGGAAACTTTTATTGCAAGGTATCATGGTGATGCGGATGGCAAGAAAAAGCTTGAAAAAGAAGCTGATGTAGCCGAGGCGTTGAAAAAATTCGAAGGGAAACCCATAATTGTCAGGAATGTAAAGAAATCTGAAAAGAAGAAATATCCTTATCCTCCTTTTACGACAAGCACGCTGCAGCAGGAAGCATCAAATAAGCTTGGTTTCCCGACCAAGAAGACCATGGCCGTGGCACAGCAGCTTTATGAAGGAATAAATGTGGGTGATTCGGGAAGCATTGGCCTTATAACATACATGAGGACAGATTCCACAAGGGTATCGGCTGAAATACAGAACGAAGCCATGGATCTTATCCTGAGGCTTTTTGGCGCAGATTACTTTCCTCCGGCAAAAAACACATATGTAAACAAAGGCAAGACGCAGGATGCCCACGAGGCGGTCAGGCCGACGAACCTTGCGTTTCTTCCCCACGACATAAAGGAAAGCCTGACCGGAGACCAGTATAAACTTTATAAGCTTATCTTCGATCGCTTCGTGGCAAGCCAGATGTCGCCTGCCATATCGGATAATGTCAATGTTGATTTCGAATCGGGAGGACAGATATTCAAGGCAATGGGCAGCGTGGTTGTTTTCAAAGGATTTATGGCTGTCTATGAAGCAACGGCAGGGATACAGAATGACGATGAAGAAACAATAGTCAATTCATATATGCCTGAACTAAGTAAAAATGAGGAGGTGGACCTAAAGGATATTTCAAAGGAACAGAAGTTCACGCAGCCTCCATCCAGATATACTGAAGCCTCTCTTGTCAAAACAATGGAAGAAAAAGGGATTGGCAGGCCAAGCACATATTCACCGACAATATCGACGATTATAAGCAGGGAGTACGTGGAAAGGCAGAAAAAGAGCCTGGCTCCGACAGAACTTGGAAAAATCGTCAACGATATCATGGAAAACAATTTCACGCATATAGTCGATTATAACTTCACCGCGGATATGGAAAACAAGCTTGACGACATAGAACAGGGCGGAGTCGATATGAACAGTGTACTTACGGAATTTTACAACGAATTCAGCGAAATACTCGACAACGCCTACAAAACATTGGAAAAAGTGGAGATGCCCGTAGAGGAAACTGATATCGTATGTGAAAAATGCGGAATGAAAATGGTTGTAAAGACAGGCAGGTACGGCAAATTCATCGCATGCCCCGGATATCCGGAGTGCAGGAACATAAAGCCATATATTGAAGATACGGGAAAGATCTGCCCGAAATGCGGAGGAAGGGTTGTTTACAAGACTACGAGGAAAAACAAGAAATTCATAGGATGTGAAAATTATCCGACATGTGATTTCAGTTCCTGGAATCTTCCGACCGAGGGAAATTGCCCGAAATGCGGTACTTTTTTGACCAAAGGCCGGATTGATTACAAACCGCACATTGTGTGTCCCAATCCTGCATGCGATTATAAAGAGCAAATTGTAAAAGGCGAAAAATGATGACCGACCACATCGATGTTATCGGCGCAGGACTTGCCGGATGCGAGGCAGCTATAAAAATAGCTTCGCTCGGCATAAAGACAAAGCTTTATGACATCAAGCCTTCGAAAATGAGCGATGCTCATTCAATCGGTGGGTTGGCCGAGTTGGTTTGCAGCAATTCACTGAAATCAGTTTCCTTGGAAAACGCTTCGGGAATTCTTAAGGAAGAAATGCATATCCTGGATTCCATTGTAATTGAAAGCGCATATAAAAACAGAGTGCCCGCGGGAAATGCATTGGCGGTGGACAGGGAGGCGTTTTCCGCATACATTACGGATGCCATACACAAAAATAAAAAAATTGAGTTCATATGCCGGGAGGTATGTTCAATAAATCCCGGTCAAATGACGGTCATTGCGACAGGGCCCCTGACTACTGAATGCCTTTCTGCATTCATTACCGAAATTACAGGTTTGGGAAACATGTATTTTTATGATGCGGCCTCGCCGGTCGTCATGGCTGAATCGATTGATATGGAAACCGCTTTCCGCGCCTCAAGATATGGCAAGGGGGGAGACGACTATATAAACTGTCCGATGGATAAAAAACAATATGAACGTTTCATGGAATTCCTTCTATCGGCGGAAAGGGTCAATCCGAGGAAATTCGAAAAGCGTGATATTTTTGAAGGGTGCATGCCCTTGGAAATCATGGCCTCAAGAGGATTCGATACGCTGAGATTCGGGCCGATGAAACCGGTCGGACTGACAGATCCGCGGACAGGCAAAACGCCATATGCGGTTGTGCAGCTGAGAACAGAAAATCTTTCGAATACGATGTATAACCTTGTAGGTTTTCAAACGAGCCTTAAGTTTGGCGAACAGAAAAAGATGTTGTCCCTGATTCCGGGTCTAAAAAATGTGGAAATCGCCAGATACGGTGCAATGCACAGAAATACATATATAAATTCACCGGCAGTACTTGACGGGACATGCGCTGTGAAGGCGAATCCAAATATCTTTTTTGCGGGTCAGATAACGGGTGTTGAAGGATATCTTGAATCGGCTGCAACCGGAATAGCCGCTGGACTGAATGCAGCGATGAGATTCCTTGGAAAGGAACCTGTGGTTTTTGGGAATGAAACGCTGACGGGAGCATTGCTTGAGTATATATCGGGAAACAAGAGCCATGTGTTTCAACCCATGAACGCAAACTTCGGGATTCTCAGGCCTCTTGACGAGCATCTGCCTGACAAAAGGAAAAAGGCTGAAATGTATGCAGACCGGGCACTTAAGGCGATGGCGGACGCGGCGGCCGGAATCAAGAGAGTCGTTTAATAATTAATTCAGATGCCATGTTTTCAATTGAATCATCAAGTTTTGAAAGACTGTAGTCTCCGTAACGTCTTTTAAGTGCTGTTTCGAGAAGAATGTCGCAAAGCCCGGGATTCTTGGGGAGCAACGGACCGTGGGAGTAAGAACAGAAAACATTATTATAACGGGCTCCTTCGGTTCCATCGGTGCCGTTGTTGCCATAACCCTTTATTATCTTTCCAAGCGGCTTGATGCCTTTGCCAAGATAAGTCCTTCCTGAATGATTCTCAAAACCGGAAATTCTCAGGATGACGCTGTCATCGTCCATATCGAACATAAAATCGCCTATCATGCGTTTTTTATCCCCGATGGTATGGATGTCCATTATTCCCGTGAAATCGTACTGAAGGCCGTCGTACGTCGTATAATGGGTGCCCAGCAGCTGGTAACCGCCGCATATCGCAAGAAAAACAACCCCTGTATCCACGGCTTCCCTGATGTGTTTTGTTTTTTCTCCGGCCAGGTCGTCCAAAAGGATTTCCTGCTCGAAATCCTGTCCTCCGCCGATGAATACGATGTCTTGGTCGGAGGCCGTGAATGAAGTGCCCGAAGGTACTTCGGTCACAATGGCTTGAATGCCGCGCCATTCAAGGCGATTTCTTAAAGCGCTTATATTGCCTCTGTCTCCGTAAAGATTCAGAAGATCCGGATAAAGGTGGCAAATTTTTAATTGATCCATATAATCACTTCCAGAATTTCTTGATTTTGTATTTCCGGGACAACGCTTTTCTAAAGTCAAACATCGCCGTATAGGTTGGAAGAATGTAAACCGGCAGCTTTGCGGTGTTTTGGTCTATGGCTTTGAGAATTACATCCGGATATGATTTTGTTGCACTTATACCCGTTACATCGATGCCCGAATATTTGAATCTCAGGAGAAGCTCCTCGGCGCGTGTTCCGGAGAGAATAATTCGGTCGAATTTGTCTGCCCCCGCCGAAATTTTTTCGAAATTGGCATCCCAGATCCATGAAATGTCAGTGCCGTCGGCATGGCGGTCGTTGAGTATCATAACAAGTATCTTCAGGGCGGGATCATTTGCGAGAAAATTAATCACCTGATTGAGTCCCGCGGGATTCTTTACCAGAATCATATGGACGCTGATGTCATCCAGACTGAGAACTTCCATCCTGCCAAAACCGCTTCTGAAAGTGGAAATGCCGTCAAGTATGAATTTGTCCCTTATGCCAAGTTCGCCGGCGGCGGCCGCGGCGGCAAGGGCGTTGTATATGTTGTAGGCTCCCGGGAGGGCAACCCTTGCACGAAAGGAGCGGCCTTTCAAGCTGAATACCGCTTTGCTGAACGAAGAACCCAAAGATATTTCATCGGCCGAATAATCCGGTTTTTCCCTTTGATAGCCGCATTCGGGACAGCGGAATCCGCCCAGATGAGCATATGTCCTGAAATCATAGGCATATCTGCCCTTGCATTTTATGCAATACGGCGCGTCGGAAATGAAATCCGTATCCTGTCCGTAAGGCGGTGAATCCATTCCGAAAAGAAATGTTTCATTGGGTACCGAACCCTTGATTGAATATGACAGCGAGTCGTCGGCGTTCAGAATCAATACGGCGTTGCGCGAAGACCGTATTCCATCGATTATTCCATTAAGGGTATGGGTTATCTCGCCGTATCTATCAAGCTGGTCCCTGAAAAGGTTGGTTACAATGACCAATGAGGCGTTGATATGTTTGCCCACCGTTTTGAAGGCCGCTTCATCGCATTCGATCACGGCGAATTCACAGTTGATTTTTCCGTTGAAACTGCTGTTGACGGCAAATGTTGCGGTTATTCCAGATATAAGGTTGGCTCCCGATTTATTCTCAAAATAGGTTTTGCCGGATATCTTGAGAATCTCGGCGATTATCCTGGCGGTGGTGGTCTTGCCGTTTGTTCCTGTAATGAGGATGGTCTTGACATCTTTGGAAAGATATGACAAAAGATCGCCCTTTACCATCATTGCGGCCTTTCCGGGAAGCGATGTGCCTCCGGATCCAAAAAGCCTCAGTATCAATGTCATGGTCTTTGCGATAATAATGGCGGAAAAAATCTTGAATTTCATGATAAAAAGTATATCATAGCCCTTTTGAAATTGAAATTGTCAAAGTTGTGGGATATAATCTAAAAACGGGGATTGATATCAAATAATATTTACAGGGAGATAAAGAATTGGCGGTCAATGAGACAGACTTGATAAAAAAGTGCCAGGCGGGAGACTCCGCCGCTTTTGATGTGCTCATCGACATGTATGCTTCAAGGGCTTATGCCGTTGCTTTCGGGGTCATGGGAAATCAGCATGATGCCGCGGACATGGTGCAGGAAGCCTTCATAAAAGTCTATAGAAACATAAAGAAGTTCAATTTTCAAAGCTCTTTCAATACCTGGCTGCACAGGATAGTCAAGAACACATGCATCGATGAACTGAGAAAAAAAGGAAAGGGAACGCTTGTTTCACTTGATGCAGGGCTTGATTCCGGAGACGGCGAATACATGGTGCAGATATCGGATGATTCACCGGGTATACAGGAGATTCTTGAGAAGCAGGAAGAAAGCAAGATGCTTTGGGAAGCACTGGGAGAACTGAACGAGGCGCACAGGCTGGTGCTGGTGCTGGCGGACATAAAAGGCTATGAATATGTTGAGGTTGCAGCGATGGCGGGCATACCCGTAGGGACCGTAAAATCAAGGATTTCAAGGGCAAGAACAAAACTTGCCGAAATTATACGCGAAAAGGGAACTATTTGAATCCAACTCCGTCAAAATTGTAAAGGAGAGCGGAATGTACAAGGTGTGTAGCGATAAAATAGAAGATTTGAACCTGATGGCCGACAATATGCTGACCGGAGAAGAACTGGAGGCTGTTTCGCTGCATCTGGAGACTTGCGTCGCATGCCGTGGATATTTCAATGACCTCAAGGCCCTCAAAGCATCGATTGCGGTACTTGATATCAAAGCTCCGTATAATCTTTCTGAAAAGATAAGCATGGCCGTAAGGCGCGAAGCCGTAAAACGCGAAAGGATAAGAAAACTCTATTATGCTTCATCCTTTGCGGCCGCGTGCGTTGTGGTTGCCTTCGCATTTTATTTTTCAGGCGCGATTGGCGGGTTTGGAAACAAGAACAACGAATCACTGGAAGCCGACCGTTACAGCGGTTCATCACAAGAGGGAATGCTGTCTGCAACAGCCGACAACAGTATCAAGGGCATGGGCGGTGACTCGGCAGCGGTTCCGGTCCCAAATCCCGAACCGGAATTTGTGCTGGATGGTGCAGGGCTGGAAAATTATGAATACTATGCAAGTGCACTTGGAGACGAGGACAGTATAATTATAAATGCGGGAAATGCAAGGCTGGACTACGGCTATGAAGGCATGCAGGATGTGTTTTATGCAACCAGGGCATATACTTCGCTTGAAGCCGCACAGATATTGGAAAGTGAGTTCGGCGTCAGGACGGTTGAAATAACCAGGGGTCAGATTTTCTTTGAAGTAAACACCGGCATACTCGCAGGACTTGAAACCAGGCTTGACCTGATTTCATCGGGTGTCCTGGAAAAAGATAAAGGCGTTGTAACCGTCCGTCTAGTTTCCTTATCGGAATAATAACAACAATATAATCTGTTATAATATGGATGTGCAAAGGTGCATCCATATTTATTTTGCAGGCTGTTGAACAGCCCGGTACAGCCAAGAGCTGCACATGGGAGTACAAAGGAATTTTCGGTGGTATATGAAAAAACTCTTATTGATCGACGGAAACAGCATACTTAACAGAGCCTATTTTGCCATGATGGGAAACAGAATGCTTTCCACCGCAGAGGGGGTGCCTACCAATGCGATTTATGGTTTTCTGAATACATACGATAAATTCGTCGCAAGCGAAGGCCCTACGCATGCCGCGGTGGCATTCGATACAAGCAAACCGACTTTCAGACATGGCATGTACGACGGGTATAAGGCGGGAAGGAAACCGATGCCGGACGATCTGGCGGTACAGATGCCTGTAATGAAGGACATACTGGATCATATGGGAATCAAAAGACTTGAGATGCCGGGTTATGAGGCGGATGACATACTTGGAACGTTGGCTGAAAAAGCAAGGGCGGAGGATTTCGAGGTAGTGGTTCTGACCGGGGACAGGGATATGATGCAGCTGGCCGGGGAAAAAACCGTCATAAGGATTCCGACTACTGCAAAGGGAACCACCAGCGTATCTTCATATGACAGGGATTCGATATTGAATGAATTCGGAATTGAACCGAAGCAGTTCATAGAGGTCAAGGCGTTGATGGGGGACACGTCGGACAACATACCCGGAATTGCCGGGATAGGCATGAAGACAGCCCTGGATCTTGTCGCTGCCTATGGCAGCCTGGAAGGCATATATGAAAACATAGATAAATTGAAATCAGCCTTGCAAAGGGATAAGCTTGAGTCAGGCAAGGACAGCGCATTCATGAGCAGGGATCTGGCCAGGATAAAAACGGATGTGCCGCTGAATACAGAATCCGATGAACTTTTGATCGGTGAAATGGACAGGGAGAACCTGTTTGGCATATTTTCAAGACTTGAATTCAATTCATTCATTAAGAAATACGGTCTGAAACCCCTGGGAAAGACAAAGATGGAATACATGGAACTTGAAGCTGCGGATGATTCGGCAAAGCATAAGAGGCTGACGGTATATTGTGAATTTGATTCAAATGAAACTCCGGTTTCCTTTGCATATACCATGGACGGAATAAATATTTATAAAGGAAGCGATGCTGCCATAATAAAGAAGGTCCTTTCGAACGCAGAAAAAATCAACGGACATTACCTGAAGAACCTTTTGGTTTATCTTCTTAAGGAAGGGGTTCCGGCGCCTGCGGTCGGATTTGATTCCGCAACGGCGGCATACATTGCCGACGCTCTGAAAGACACATATGGAATTGATGAACTCTGTGAAAAATACCTGGATATGGAATTCCCGGAAAACGGCGGTGCAGCAGCCTGCGCAGCCGTGATTCACCGGCTTGAATCCGCAATGATGAAGGTGATCGAGGGGTTGGGCATGATGCATCTCCTTGAAAAAGCCGAGCTTCCATTGATAGAAGTGCTGGCATCGATGGAATACCTCGGATTCAGGGTGGACAGGAAATTTCTGGAGGATTTTTCAAAAAGACTGGGAAAAGAAATTGAAATCCTGGAAAAACGCATATATGAGGATGCAGGCGGGGCTTTCAACATTAATTCGCCCAAACAGCTTGGAAGCGTTCTGTTTGAAAAGCTGGGAATGCCTTACGGAAAGAAGATTAAAACGGGATACTCCACAAACGCCGAGGTATTGGGCAGACTGGCTGAAAAATATCCCTTTGCGGCATTGATCCTTGAATACAGGCAGCTTGCAAAACTAAAATCCACCTATGCGGACGGACTGCTCAAGGCTATCGGTGGGGACGGCAGGATCCATTCCACTTTCAGACAGACCGTTACCGCTACCGGCCGGCTGAGCAGTACGGAGCCAAATCTGCAGAATCTTCCGATAAGAACCGAGCTCGGAAGGGAGATAAGAAGGGCATTCATACCGGAAAATGAAGAATTTCTTATTACAAGCGCCGATTATTCGCAGATTGAACTGCGGATACTTGCGCATGTAGCCGACGACCCCGGAATGAAACAGGCATTTATAAATAAGGAAGACATTCATACGCAGACTGCGGCAAGGGTATTCGGGGTCGACGACCGGTTTGTTACAAAGGAAATGCGCCGCGCCGCAAAAGCCGTAAACTTTGGCATAATATACGGCATATCGGATTTCGGGCTTTCAGAAGACCTTGACATACCGGTATATACTGCGAAGGATTATATACAGGAATATTTCAAGCAGTACAAGGGAATACGGAAATACATGGATGATATTGTCGTTTTTGCACAAAAAAATGGTTTTGTACAGACTATCTTCGGAAGGCGAAGATATATTCCGGAACTGGATTCAAAAGTATACACAGTGAGAGAATTCGGGAAAAGAGTAGCGCTGAATGCGCCGATTCAGGGAGCGGCCGCCGACATAATCAAGATAGCAATGGTGGATGTTTATAGAAGCCTTGTGAAAAATAAAATGAAATCAAGGCTTATACTTCAGATTCATGATGAACTGGTCGTTGAGACACACAGGGATGAAGTTGATGAGGTTGAAGGAATGCTTGAGAAATGCATGATGAGCGCGGCAGCGCTGAGCGTGCCTTTGGAAGTGGACATCAGGACAGGCAAATCCCTTTATGACACGAAATAGGAGGCGAATTTGATAATCGGCATAACAGGCAGGATGGCAACCGGAAAGTCAACCGCCGCGTCTATCCTTTCGGAAAAAGGGTTTCTTCTTATTGACGCCGACGCATTGTACCATGGACTTCGGGAGTCGTCGGATGAAATGAAAGAGGAACTTATAACAGAGTTCGGGGGAGTTTCTTCTGCTCTGATACTTGGACAGATCAAAAATAGTAAGCTGAAAAAAAAGAGGCTTGATGAAATAACACACAAATATGTAGTGGCGGAAATCAAAAGGATATTGAATGAGAACTCTGAAAAGCACATTGTGATTGACGCTCCGGTGCCGGTTGAGGAAGGATTCCTCGACCTTTGCGACGCGATAATCGTAACAGACTGCGAAATTGAATGCCAGGTCGAAAGGCTTGGCTCCAGGAACGGCATCAGCAAAAGGGAGGCGCTTGAAAGAATCGGGATACAGGAAGGAAGGAATGAATATGTTGCCCTTGGCGATCTTGTCGTAGACACCGGATGCATGAGCGGGAATGACCTGAGTATGGTTCTTGATATTTTCTTAAGGAACATGGGTTATGAGACGTCCTGAAGAAAAAAATACATATTTATTCAATATAGAATTTCAATCTTGTAACCAAAGCGGGCTGTATGTTAGAATATAGCTGATAATTATACAAAAGAGGAGGTTGGTGAAATGCAAGGAGCCAGATTGAGCGTAACTGCAGTTGCCAGCGATAAAGTCAAACAACAGAAACTGAATTTCTACATCAATGGTAAAATAAGCAATTTCGAAAGAATAGAAAACGTGCAGTTTTCAAAGGTTGACGACGGGTCTGATTTTATTTATTCGCTGAGTGAAAACATGGAGTGCCTTATCGAACAGAGCCAGACGGTTGTTTCTGTGGAGAAGGAACTGAAGAGATACCAAAAGAAAATGGATGGTATTTCCGCCGGAGATAAAAGAAGAGGCTTTGTAAACTGCGTCAGGGGAACATATGATTTCATCTACGGTATATCCGATGTGAATGAAATCGAATTTTCAAAGGACAAGTTGTTTACGGGCATGATAGTCACGGGAGGCGTACTGAAGGCTGTATCGACGAACTATAATTCCATGTACAGGATCAGGAACACCAGGGTACTGAATTTATTTGAAAAAATTGAAAAACCTTCCTATGCCGTTGAAAAGCAAAGGGAAGAGAATTATTCCCCGAGCAAAGGAGTTCTGAAGGAGTTCGAGACCGATGATTTGAAAAGTGGGGACATCTATGTTTTCTCTACCACGAACACAAATACAAGGATTGACAGCGAAATACTGGAGGGGTTCGCTGATTCGGGAAATGATTCCGAGGAAACGGTATGGAATGTTGTAAACCAAGCGGCCAAACATTCGATAACGGATAATTTCATAGTAATAGCCGTAAGGATTGATGAGCCCGGGATATTAGGCGCTGCCGTTGTTCCTGCGGATAAGAAGCCCGAAGCTGAAAGCGAGGAGACAGGCGGCACAACTGTGCAAAAGATGAAATCAGACAACACGGATGAAAGAAAACCGGGAATTTTCGCGGCTGCCGCTTCAATATTCAAATCCGGGAAGAGCCAGGGGGAAGCAGCGGAACAAACTGAATCAGAGCTTTCAACCGGGACTGCGCCGACTGCTGAAAAAGAAGTATATGAATCTGAGGCCGGCAAGGTATATAATGAATACGGGAAAAAAATGAATTTCCCCGGAGTGAGCAAGGAATATAAGAAGCTGAATATAAAGAGGCCTGTATTTATGAAAAGAAGAATGAATATTTATTTGAAAAGATTTATAAGCATAGTCATTGTACTGTTGCTCATGGCGGGCATCGTATACGGCATGTTCAACCTGCTGAAACTTATTTTTACGGATTCTGATACTATTGAGATAAGTCCAACGCCGATAACAAGCCCGACGCCGACACCCGAGCCGCCCACACCCACACCGACACCTACTCCTGAACCTAGTCCTTCGGAGGAACCCGAAGAGGCTTTCGTCGTATATACGGTAATGTCGGGGGATACATTGTCGAAGATAAGCTCCATGTTCTACAACGGCGATTCCAATCATGTGGCGGAGATAGCCGCGTACAACAATATAACGGATATCGACTCCATAAGGGTGGGACAGGTAATCAAGATACCCACATTATACACGGCAGATCCGGAGGATTAAATTCAAAAAAGGCATCTGAAGACCGGGTGCCTTTTTTCTTGGCTCATTTTGCGATGGCATTACCGGCCGGCACTCAAAATTATTTTCAGCATATAAATCGTTTTGATGTCAAACGTTGACATGTATTTTCAAATACTATATACTGTGACAAGTAATTATACTTTACAGGTGAATTATGCAGGATATAGTCAGGGCAGGATTACTGTTCGCATTTTATGAGAAACTGCTGACCGACAGGCAAAGGAAGGTAATGTCATTCTATCTGGATGACAATTATTCGTTGGCCGAGATATCCGAGGAGCTGGACATCAGCCGGCAGGGTGTTCACGATATAATAAAGAGAACAACCCAGAAGCTGGAGGATTACGAGAAAAAGCTGTCTTTATGCGACAAGCTGCACAGGAACAGGAAGCTGGCGTCCGAAGCGATCGAGGCGGCTCGTATGAACAAAATCGAACTTGCAGGAGAGAAAATAGGGGAGATAGTGGAAGGATAGAATGGCTGTATTCGAAGGACTTTCGTCCAGACTTGAATCTATAATGAAAAAGTTGCGCGGTAAAACCCGTGTAACGGAATCAGACGTAAAGGAGATTTCCAGGGAAATCAAGATGGCCTTGCTGGAGGCTGACGTAAATTATAAGGTTGTGAAGGAGTTCGTAAACAACATATCGGCAAAAGCGGTAGGGGAATCTGTTTTGGAAAGCCTTACTCCCGGACAGCAGATCATAAAGATAGTGAACGATGAGCTGGTTTCATTGCTCGGAGGCAGAAACGAGGCGGCGGCGGTATCGTCGAAGCCGCCTACGGTTTACCTGATGTGCGGTCTTCAGGGAACAGGCAAGACCACCACATGCGGGAAGCTTGCAGGACTCGCAAGAAAAAACGGTAAAAGAGTAATGATGGCGGCATGCGATACATACCGTCCGGCGGCAGTTGAGCAGCTTATTTCATTAGGACGGCAGCTTGATATAAAAGTATTTTCCATTGATGGGCGAAAACCGACGGAGATAGCGGCCGAAGCATTGCAAATTGCTAAAAAAGAAGGATTTGACCTTCTGATCATTGATACGGCAGGAAGGCTTCATATAGACGAGGGAATGATGGATGAGCTTAGAAAGATCAGAAAGGCGGTCAACCCTTCGGAAATACTGCTTGTTGTTGATTCAATGGCCGGGCAGGACGCCGTAAATGCGGCGAAGGCTTTTGACGAAAGCATGGATATAACCGGAATAATACTGACCAAACTTGATGGAGATACACGCGGAGGAGCGGCTCTTTCAGTCAAGAGTATAACCGGAAAACCGATTAAATTCGCTTGCACTGGCGAGAAAATGAACGATATAGAGGTTTTTCATCCCGAAAGAATGGCATCGAGGATACTTGGCATGGGCGATGTTCTCACTCTTATCGAGAAAGCCCAGGAAAGCGTAGACCTCGAGCAATCAAAGGAAATGGAAAGAAAGCTGAGGAACGCAAGCTTTACACTGGATGATTTTCTGGGACAGATGGACAATGCCGACAATGGACAGCGTGAAAGCAACCGGGCCGGTCACGGAATTACGCAAATTCACGAGCCAGGATTCATACGGCAGCGCGCCGCCGGCACCGAC
>JAWOIG010000138.1:0-7307 GCA_046484775.1 Clostridia bacterium
GATAACATGCCTGCGGCATTCGCGTAATGGCGGGAACTCCGGAAACAGGAGATTGGGCATTGAGTACAGAAGAAAAACTTATTATTAATGGCGGACGGCGCCTTAAGGGTGAAGTGAATATACATGGTTCAAAAAATGCAGCTGTTGCACTGATTGCGGCGGCTCTTCTTGTAGATGGACCGGTAACCATCGAAAATCTGCCCGGGATAACCGATGTAGAGATTCTTCTGAGCGTCATTGAGGAACTTGGCGGCGAGGTTGTCCGGTTGAGCCATGATATGGTCAGGATAGATTGTTCCGAAATTACCAAAAGCAAGGCGGACAACTACGATCTCAGCAGGATAAGGGCTTCCTATTATCTTGTCGGAGCATTGTTGGGAAGAAAAGGAAGCGCTGAGGTAATTTTTCCGGGTGGATGCAATTTCGGACCCCGGCCCATTGACCAGCATAAAAAGGGGTTTGAATCCCTTGGCGCACAGTTCGAGTCGACGGGAGGATTCATATCCGCAAAGGCAAGAAAGCTAACGGGAAGCCAGGTATATTTCGACAAAATATCAGTTGGAGCAACAATCAACGTGCTTCTTGCGGCAACGCTTGCGGACGGGCTTACAACAATTGAGAATGCCGCCAGGGAGCCCCATATAGTTGATGTGGCGAACTTTCTGAACATGATGGGTGCTGATATCAAGGGAGCCGGAACCAATTTCATTAGAATAAGAGGCGTCGAAAGGCTGGCCGGGGGAAAAACGTATTCGGTCGTGCCGGACATGATAGAAGCAGGCACTTTCATGATAGCCGCCGCAATCACAAGAGGAACGATAACGGTAAGAAACATAATACCCGAGCATATGGAATCGCTCACAGTCAAATTGAACGAGACCGGCTCGGTTGATATAGAGGCAGGCGACGACTGGATCAGGGTAAAAGGTGTTAGGAGACCAAAGGGAGTTCTTGTTCAAACGATGGAATATCCGGGATTCCCGACGGATCTGCAGCCACAGATGGTCAGCCTGCTGTCCATAGCCGACGGACACGGAACTATTACGGAAGGAATATGGGACAACAGGTTCCAGTATGTAGAGCAGCTCCTTCAGATGGGAGCCAGCATCAGGGTAGAAGGGCGCACGGCTCTGATAACGGGTGTCGGCAAGCTTATCGGAGCGCCTATAAGGGCAATGGACCTTCGGGCGGCAGCGTCGTTGATTCTGGCGGGACTTTCCGCAGAAGGGACTACGACAGTCTATAATCTTGAATATCTTGACAGGGGATATGAGGGCTTCATTCAAAAGCTCGCAGAACTTGGGGCAGACATAAAAAGAATCGGAGTATGAAAATGATTGACAATAATCTTGAATTGATTCGCGACCTGACGAATGCAAACGGAATTTCCGGATTTGAAGGCGAAGTTGTTGAAACTGCAGGAAAGTACATTTCGGGAAATCTTGAATTTAAGGTTGATTCAATGAAAAACGCTTTTATTTCACTTAAAGGCAATACAGGTAAAAGGCCGGTGGTCATGGTTGACGCGCATTCCGACGAGATAGGCTTCATGGTTCAGTCAATAACCGCCAATGGTCTGATAAAGTTCATTGCGATAGGCGGGTGGCACGGATCAAATGTTCCATCACATGCAGTAAGGATAAGGACGTCGAATGGCGGATATGTCAAGGGAATCACCACGTCAAAGCCCCCTCATTTTATGTCTGAGGCGGAAAAAAAGGCGGCACCCGACATCGACAACCTGTTCATAGACGTCGGTGCCGTTTCACGGGAAGAAGTGGTTGACGTCTTCGGCATAGAAGTAGCCAACCCTGTCATTCCCGATGTCAGTTTTTTATATAATGAAAAAAACGGAATCATAAGGGCGAAAGCGCTGGACAATAGGATAGGATGTGCTTGCGAGGTGGCTCTGATGAACGAATTGTCGGAGGAAACCCCGGGGGTTGACGTAACGGGAGCTATTTCAACACAGGAGGAAGTCGGGCTAAGAGGTGCCGAAGTCACTTCGAATGTAATAAAGCCGGATATCGCGATAGTTTTTGAAGGCACACCCGCAGATGATGTCTATACAGATAAATATGCCTGTCAGGCTGGCTTGAAAAAGGGTCCTCAGTTCAGGCACAGGGACGGCAGCATGATAATACACCCGGGATTCCTTGCATTCGCAAGAACAGTTGCCGCGGAAACGGGAATTCCTTTCCAGGACGCTGTCCGCGCGGGCGGTGGAACAGACGGCGGAAAGATTCATCTGGCGCACAGGGGCGTTCCGACGATAGTCATCGGGGTTCCCGTCAGGTATATCCACAGCCACTATGGTTACTGTGCTTATGAGGATTTTGAGAATTCCATAAAATTGGCGAAGGCCATAATAATGCGGTTGGATAGTGATGTAATAGCTTCTTTGTAAAATCAATTATTTTTATAATATATATAGGCGGGATTTCGTATGGACAAATGGAAATGGTATGAAAGGCCGATGCTGCTTTCCGCGGTTCAATGCAACTACGGCGAGGACAGCTATGACATCATGAAAAACCATGTCATGGCCAATGGGTTCAATGGAGAACAATTGCTGCATCTGAATGCAACGGGCCATGTTTCGTCATATGACGAGGATAGGGACGGGGAGAAGCTCGAAGAGTATCTTGAAGAGGCAAGCCGCAACGGACTGAGGGAGATTCTCTACTGGAACGTGCATTGTGTCTATGAGGAAACTATTCTGGAGAACCCGGGATGGAAGCAAAAAACCAGGTCGGGCGACGACATTATCGTTTACGGAAATCAATATCTGATCTGTATCAACACGCCGTGGAGGGAAAGGTACCTGGAAAACCTGAAAAGACTGTGCTCGCACAAACTGGATGGCTTGTTTCTGGATGGACCTGTTTTCATGCAAAACGGATGCTACTGTGATTTTTGCAAGTCCAGGTTCAGGGAATTATATAAAAAAGAGCTTGAGGATGCCACTTTTCATGAGTTCCTCGCATTCAGGACTGATTCCGTGACAAACATGATAAGGCAGACATACGAAATCAAGCAATCGCTTAATCCGGACATAAGGCTTTATATAAATAATTCCGCGCTAAGGGCGGATGTAACCGGCAGCAATACCTCGAAGGTCTATCCCTATGTGGATTTTCTGGGAACCGAAGGAGGATTTTGCTGGATTAAAAAGGATTTCGATTACACTCACACTACAACACATGCAAAATATATTGAAACCAAATCAAACGGTAAGCCATATGTGATTTTCATTGCAGGCGATGCTAAACCGTACTCCTACTGCATGCATACAGGCGCCGAGACCGGACGTCTTTATGCGCTTTCGCTTGCCCAGGGCGCAAACATATGGTACGGAATACATGGACCTACCAAAATGATGCAGAGCGAAGCAGGCAGGGTCGTAGCCAAAATGAACAGGTTCATAAAGGAAAACGAGGAATTCCTGATAAACACCCGGTCTCATGCCAAGATAGCCCTGATGTGGTCTGATGCCACTGCAAATTTCTATGCATCAAGCGTCATGCAATCGGACTTCACTGAGTCTCAGGTGATGAGTGGGGAAGGGAAATATGGAAACCATCATGAAGCCCTTTCTGGATTTGCGGACATGCTTACGAGATGCCATGTCCAGTACGATATCGCCGACCAGGACTGCATATATGACCGCAGGATATTTGATTATGACCTTCTGATATTCCCGACATACGCCTGCATGTCTTTGGAGGAAGCAAAAATCATCAGGGAATTCGTCGCCGGCGGCGGAAACATCATTGCAACATATGACACGGGTATGTATGATGAAACCGGCATCTGCCGGGAAAAGGGAGTTATTGACGACATAATGGGCATCAAGAGGGGACGGATTGTCAAATATAATGATGTTGGCGTAGGATATGCGAAACTGCATGAGAACATAGAGGAGAATATAGTCCCGATGAGCGGCTGCGCATGGGAAGCGGATGCGGTCGACAGTGCAAAAATAATCGCATCGGCATATTATCCGATGCCCGGAAGGTATGTTGCCTTTCCCACCGAAGAGTATGGATATATAATTGATAATAGATATGGGAAAGGACGCGGTATATTTGTTTCGGGGACCATGGGTGAAGTATACAACAAATGGTGCGGTCCGGACACCAGAAAATGGCTGCATAGACGAATACTGGAAACGGCAGATGTCCTTACGAAAACAAATGCACCGCAGAGCATTGAAATATCGCTAAGGGTTCAGATACATACAGGCAGCCGGTTGATTCACATCGTCAATATGACGAGGGGTCCGGGAAGGCCGATGGAAGAAACCATAAAGGCAGGGAATATAACGGTCGGGCTGACCGACTTCATGGGAACGAGGGCAAGAGGCATATATTCGGGAAGGGAGTTCGCCATTGAACCGCAGGGCTCCGGCTGCAGAATTTTGCTCCCGGTCATCGATGAATATGAAGTAATACTTGTTGAGAGGGAGGATAATTAATAATGCTAAAGGCAGGGATACTCGGATGCGGAGCCATCTGTCAGAGAAGACACGCAAAGGAAATAGCAGCGAACAAGAACTGTAAGCTTTATGGTGTCTTCGATCCGGTTACAGAGAGAGCGGAATTGGTCGCGGGCCTATACGGCGGTAAGGTTTACAACAGTGCGGAAGAGCTGCTGGATGACGATAATATAGATATTGTGGTGGTTTGCACACCGAACAAATACCATGCGCGATATACCATAAAGGCACTGGAAAACGGGAAGCACGTGCTTTGCGAAAAACCTATGGCGGGAAATCTGAAGGATGCGCAGGCCATGTTGAATGCCGCTGAAAAAAGCGGAAAGAAACTGATGATCGGACAGAGCCAGCGTCTTGTTCCCGCCCATAGAATGGCAAGGGAAATTATCAGGAGCGGGAAAATCGGCAGGATTCTTACATTCGCAACAACATTCGGCCACAGGGGGGCAGAAGGCTGGAGCATAGAAGGCAATCCGTCGACATGGTTCTTTAAAAAGGAAGAGGCCATTTTCGGAGCCATGGGCGACATCGGCGTTCACAAGGCCGACCTCATCAGATATATATTGGGAGAAGAGTTCTGCGAGGCAGCCGCAATTATAGCAACCCGCGACAAGAGATATGAAAGCGGGGAATTGATTGACGTGGATGACAATGCGGTTTGTGTGCTGAAAACGAAATCAGGCGTTGTGGGAACCCTTGCCGTTAGCTGGACATATTATGGCGGTGAGGACAATTCGACAATAATCAGGGGAGACAAGGGCGCACTCAAGATATTCGTGAACCCCGACAGTCCGATACTTATAGAATATGCCGACAAGACGGTTGAAAGAATAGATGCGGGCACGATACAGACAAACGAAAAACAAACCGACTCGGGAGTAATGGATCTTTTCGTGAACCATATACTCAAGGACACGCCGGTTGACATATCCGGATATGAAGGCTACAAGGCGCTGGAAGTAATCGTCAAATGCGTGGAATCGGCCGAAACCAAAAACATAGTGAAATTCTAACGGCGGACAGGCAGATAATAAGAGAATCTTTGATCGAAGCATCAAACGGATGCTTCGATTCTTTATTGCCAAATATTTGGATTTGATGGCTGTGTGACTCCTTGATCAGACCAGACGAACGGCGGCTTCACGAAAACCGGTGTTGATTATTTCATCTATGCCTTTCTTGATGCGGCCTTTATGGAGATATTCTATGAAGCACCGTACTTCATAACCGCCTTCGTCAATCATCCGGTCGGTTACGATATACGCGCACGAATCGGTGTATCCTGCAAACATGACATTGAATTCAGACAGGACTTCTTCAATCGCGAATTTTATTTCACAGCAGGGCTCACCTCCCATGTGCGCGATAACCAGACTTCCGGCAAGCCTTATTATCCCGCATGCAAGGCTGAATGAAGGTTTGATGGATGAATAGTTGGTAAAAATGAATTTTGCGTTTCTTTTCAGATGCTCGCTGAGTGAAGTATTGTTTATATTATATCTGAAGTATTCCTTGCCAAGGTCTTCCGTGGGTATATCCAGACTGAATGATACGGATGAAAAGGAAGGCTCTGTCTTTGCCAGCTTGCCGGACAATATGGTACTTGCAATGGAATTTTTCATCGACATGGCCATATTCTCGATGAACTCATATGAGCGTATTGTGAAGCGATCGCCGTCAACGGTTGAAAGCGGCCGTGAATCCGCTCCGGCGCCCTGGATGAACAAGGGGATGCAGCCGGTGAATTCTTCTTCAAGATACCTGCACAGGAAGCCCGGATATTCGGATGTGATGGCAAGGGGATCAGGATAATGGACAGGATGGCATGCATAGTTGATTATGAGACCCTTGGTTTTCCCTTTTCCTGAAATCAAGTGAAGGATATATACCATGTTATCAACCGGACCATCCGGATTAGGCGCAAGCTGGATTTCCTTGCCGGTGTTCCTGCGCCTGTTTATATTCCAGTTTCCTGCGACTGCGCCGTATTCCATTCTTCCTGGCTGCATATCCTTGAAGGCATCATCGATGCAGTCGGCGGTTGCCTCTCTTAAAAAGCCCTCGTATTCCGGTGTGGAACTGAAGTCATTGTATCCAAGCGTCGAAGGGCTGTTGTGGTTATGGGTGCATGATATGAGAATATCGGATGGATCTACATCATAACGGGATTTTGCCAGCTCCATTGCGGTTGCATCAATGCCCCGGGGAGGGAAGAGAAGGTCGTAGGACAATATCAGTATTTTTCTTCCCTTGCTTTCAAGAACAGCGCCGCGTAGGAAAATCTCGTCGTGTATGCTTTCATATGGAGTGTCCTTCTTTTGTGAACAAGCAAGACAAGTGGGAATCACAGGTGTAATGTTCTTTTTTGAAAATCCGAATCTTAATGCCATCAGCCACCTCACTCTGCTGGTATTATGAATTTCACAAAGCTCTTTTTAATTTCGATATCAATGTTCTTTGCGAATAAAAGCTCGCCCTCCACATTGATTTTTAGTTCGACTTCGCTTTCAATCCTCATTTTTTCAACCTTCTGGAAATTTACTCCCTTTATGTTGATATGGGTTCCCTTCATATACTTGGGAATAAGGTAAAGTATGGCAAGAAGCCGCTTTGCATTGACGTAGCAAACATCAAGGATTCCATCGCTGCAGTCGGTATAGGGAACCGGTATGAAGCCGCCTCCGTAATACTTCCCGTTGGTACAGGCGGCAAGCGTTATTTCGGTTTTTATCGCCTCGCCTCCATCGAATGATATTTCAAGCGGAAAGCGCAGCTTTCCTTTGATCAATGCCGCCGCTATACCGGCAAA
>JAWOIG010000144.1:0-3011 GCA_046484775.1 Clostridia bacterium
CTACAATATGCAACAGAGCATGAAGGGTCTTTTCCCATTTTGGTTGATCCTTGACCAGATGAACACAGCTGACCGTGTTGCATAATTTGTGTAACTTTGCCGATAGATCGCGGTTTTGTTCCTTTTCATGGCCAAGGAATTCCAGCAAGGCGGATAATTCCGCTGCAAGCCAGGTATAGTTGTTCTTTTTAGCCTTATCCCTGATGTAACTGATTCTTGAAATATTTTGTCCGGCCTCGGAGGGATTAGTCCATGCCCAAAAAAGATTACTGAGGAAAAAAGGCAGGGGGGCATCCGTATTGTCAAGTAACCCCATGTCCGGCAGATGCAGTTCACCGGAAGCAAGTCCCAACCGATCTTCGAAGACTGGTCTCATGGCTTCCGTCATGGAAGAAAGCGGGTATTGATCGTTTTTTGCTATGTCGATATAGTTGATAGCTTTGTTGAGAGCTGTATTCCCGCCGGTTCCGAGAAGGGAGAGCAGATGGAAGATTCCCGCATAGCTCTGTAGAAAACATTTTCGCTTACCGGTTCTCTTGTTAATATATCGTATACTTTGCTCAAAAAGCTCATCTGCCTTCTGGTGATTACCGCTGATACTTTCCAGCCAGGCTGTGCGGCTGAGCTGTTCAGGTTTTAGATCTTCCGAAAGGTTTGCTGCAAGTGAATGAGCAAGAGATTTATCACCACAAAGCAGGTGATAATTAATCAGCTTTATTGTTGCGCTTTTTCCGAGGACTTCGGCAGGAAATGAGGTGATGATGTAGTGGAGAATCTCCGTCGCGGGTTCCAGAAGTTCACCTGTACGTTCCAGCAGGGACAGGGCGACTTTCAGCCTGATTTCCGGGTGTATTTTATCCATGATTTCCCCGGAAAAAGGGTTGTTCAATATGGAGTGATACAGGTTGTTGTCTCGGTAATCGTCACGAAAATAATGGTAGGCATAATAGTTTTCAATGGTATTGATTTCTTTTGTGGATTTATGGCTGAATAGGGCAATCTGGAAAGATCGAATAACCTGCTGATAATTTTCGAACGGATTAGTCTGTTTGGTTGTATCGGGCAGGGGGATATGTTTTAGGAGCACCGTTACCGTTTGCCGGAAGCTGTCCTCCAGCAACATATTCCACAGCGCCTCCCTGCGAATAGATTCAGGACAACTTATTCCCCTGGTCGTTTTGAACAGCATCCCTTTATTAATCAATTCCTGTTGTATGAGTTGCATGTTATGTGTGGTCAATTCCATGCCGCTGTTCTGCCGAAATCCCATATCGTTTAAGCAATCAAGCATGATACCAACTCTGCAATAATCGACATTGACCGTCATAATGTGTACCATGGCTTTTGGTAACGGAAGAAGGGCGTGGTACTCTGTTCTACGTTTATTGATACTTTGGGTGATCTTCATTGAGGAGAATGCGTGGTTTGGGTTAATATACAGAGTTTGACATTTCCAGCCGGCAGAGAAAAGTAACAGAAAAATAGACTATTTTCAGGAGAAATATGAATCCTCACATTATAACCAACCCAGCTTTAGAGGAAATGCTGGATGCGGAATATTTATCCGCGGATTTGAAAGAGCTAGCCGCTTTAATCTGTCCCAATGTGCCGTCCAGAAAAAATGAACGTCTTCAGGCAATCGTTCAAACTTTATTTGCAGATCTCCAGGGTATTTTTGATAAACTCCATCTAGCTGGTCAACAGGCCGTGTTGGAAACAGTTCATACCTGGAACGGAACCTTTGAATCCAGGATGTTTGTCAATAAATATGGATATTCTCCCTGGAGCAAGACGGAAGACAAGTATGGCCGGAAGATAGAATTATTGGATCTTTTCCTGATCCGCGGTCGGATGGCATCCGATCTGGTCAAAAAATTAAAAAGAATCGTATCTGAACCACCGGAAGACACAATCCGCTATACGGAAAGAAATGAGGTGCTTGATGAGGGGCTTACCGTCAGGGAAACAGCCAAGGCTGCATTGGCCAATCTCGCCACATTTCTGAACCTTGCCGCTGATAAACAGATACGGGTCAGCGCCAAAACCGGTAAAGCCACCGAGACCACAGTCAGAAAAATGGCGGATTTACTTTATGAGCCGGATTGGTATGATGATCATGAAATCGGCCCCATGCAGCCTTTCGCTTGGCCTTTGCTGCTGCAGGGTGGAGGCCTTGCCAAGGCGGATGGTGCGTTTTTACAACTTACTCCGGCAGGCCGTAAGGCACTGAAGAAGGATTTGGCAGGTGGCATACAGACAGCATGGCAACGGTGGGAAAAAACAAAAATTATTGATGAATTTTCAAGAGTCACCGCAATAAAGGGACAAAAGTCAAATCGGGGCCGTACCATGACCGCTCCCGTAAAACGCCGATCTATGATCAACAATCTTTTGGAAGATCTGCAACCAGGACAATGGATAAGTATCGATGAACTTATCCGACTGCTGCAGACAAAAGCCGAATACTCGTTTGAGATGGTTAATTATGACTGGAAACTCTATTTCCTTGATCAACAATACGGAAATCTTTCTTACAATGACACCTGGCCGCTTTTGCAACTGAGGTATCTTTTGATATATCTGTTTGAATATTGTGCTACCCTTGGACTTATTGACCTTGCCTATCAAGATCCCCGTGGGGCGAGAAGTGAGGATTACAACTCATGCTGGGGAACGGATGAGTTGGAATATCTCAGCCATTGCGATGGGTTGCAGTATATTCTGATCAATGATCTCGGCGCTTTTGTCCTGGGTCATCACGATGCGTATGAAACACGGAATAGCGATGACGATATATTTACCTTTGACGGAACCTATATGGTTGCAAGCGACACAGCGGCCATTCCTCCGGGGCTGGAATTGTATCTTGAAAAGATCGGTGAACGTACCGAAGTTGATAGGTGGCGGTTGACTACTGGTTCGCTGCTGACAGCGATTAACAGTGGCGAGAGTTTACCTGAAATCAGAAAGACTCTTGAAGCTTTATCGGCAGAAGACTTCAATAGAGAACT
>JAWOIG010000161.1:0-14252 GCA_046484775.1 Clostridia bacterium
GTAAGTCGGGCGACCTTGATGTGAAGCATGTTCTATACAATTCCGTGATGCTTTCGGGCGATGTAAATGCTGCATTCGATCCTGCATACAAAAATGTTCACGAGAAGAACAACGCAATGTATCTCGGAAAAGGCGTCGGCATATCAAAATATACGGGATCGAGGGGCAAATCAGGCGCAAGCGACGCAAGCGCAGAACTAATGTATATGATAACGAAGATGCTTGACGACAATGAAATAATATGGCAGGTCGGGGAGCTCGGAAAGACTGACGAGGGCGGCGGCGGAACCATAGCCAAATTCGCGGCCAAGCTCGGAATTGAAGTAATTGACATCGGCGTGCCTCTGCTTGGGATGCACTCTCCGTTCGAGGTAGCCAGCAAAGTTGACATATACATGTGCTACAAGGCCTTTAAAATATTCCTCGAAAATGCATGACACTGTTAATTTTTTTAGCATATGTCAAACAGTTGCCTTGGGCAACTGTTTGATGATTGTCGGGGGTGTTCTTTACAAATCATACAAGATTGGTTAATATATACGAGGAACTTTTAGCAAGGCATTTCGTATAATGAAATATATCCGGGAGGTTTTTATGGCAATAAAGAAGTTTTTGACGACTTTCACCATTATGATCATATGCTTTCTAGCCGCTGCAGGCGTTGCTTTTGTGCAGGTTATAAATACTGCGGAGGCAAGGGCAATAGCAGCTGCAAAAGAAGCAATTGAAAAAGGGATTGATATTCCGGGTAATGGAAAGGTGGAGCCCAGCGATTTTATAGATGATTTCATAATAAGACCCTTTAATGTCCTGGTTTTTGTAAAGGATAAGGTAGGGGCCAACACTGACGCGATGATGCTGGTGAACGTTGATACATATAATTCAAAGATCAGCATGATGTCCATACCCAGGGATACGGTACTCAGTACCGATATCAATAGAAACGGCAAGGACGATGACATTATGAACATGGTCTATGCTGCGTTTGGGCTTGATGTCAACAAAGCGATCGAATATATCGGCGATGAGCTCGGATGCAAGATCAGGTTTGGAGTCGTTATTCATCTGAATGTATTCCGTGAGGTAATAGACCAGCTTGGAGGGGTTGATTTTGAAGTACCCTATCTTATGGACTACGACGACCCGGAGCAGGACCTGCATATATATTTTGAACCGGGTATGATGCATTTCAATGGGGAGGATGCTGAAAAGCTGCTCAGGCACAGAAAGAACAATCCGGGCGTCAATTCAATATATGTAAACGGTTCCGATATACACAGAATTAATATGCAGCAGGAATTCCTGCAGACCCTGATTGAACAAAAGACCAACCTGCTCTATACCATGAAACTCAGGAATATAACGAATATAATATTTGACAATCTTAACACGAATGCTACGCTGGCCGACATATTTGGACTGATTCCCGAAGCACTGAAGGCCGACCTTGGCGCCATCGAATGGTTTACGCTTCCGGTAAGCGACGATGATGACTTCATTCATCTGATTCCTGATACCGTTGAGATTGACAAAATCATCAAGTCGAATTTCCAGGGAACTTTGAATTGAATTTATATACAGGAAATTGAAATCAAGCAAGGCATGAATTCACAGAACGGGTTCATGCCTTATTTTTTATCGCCCGGTCTTATTCCGGAGAGAGGATTGGACTCAACGGCTTTCCGAAGCTTCTCGTTGTCGACGTGGGTATAGATCTCAGTTGTGGAAATGCTTTTATGTCCGAGAATTCCCTGGAGTGCGCGGATATCCACATTGCCGTAACGGTACATCAGTGTGGCCGCGGTGTGCCTGAGCTTGTGTGCGGAATATTTCTCGGCGTCAAGGCCCGCTTTGAGAAAATATTTCTTTAATGTATAGTGTATTGTTTTCCTGCTGATGCGCTTGCCCTGCATGCTGAGGAAAAGGGCATTCGGGTCATCGGCGGAAGCCTTCGGCCTCACCTTGAGATATTCATTGATTGCGAATATGCAGGCGTCGTTAAGATAAATCGTCCTGTCCTTGTTTCCTTTTCCACGGACCACAAGAGTGTCGTTGTCCCTGATATGGTTTGTATTTATGCCAACCAGTTCGGATACACGCAGACCGCAGTTGAGCAGAATTATTATAATGGCAAAATCCCTCGAATGGTAGCGTCCGTCGATGCCTGCAAGCAGAGCCTTGCTCTCCTCCAGACTAAGATAACGCGGAAGCTCCTTTGACAGCCGCGGGGACTCGAGCTCCTGGGCCGGGTTTGATGGAATAAGCTTGGCCTTGCTGAAAAGATATTTATAGAATGATTTGACTGTGGCGGCCTTGCGGGCCCTGGAACGCGATGAGGCGCCCCTGGAGCGGCTCAGATAAGTCATGTAAGCATACATGTCGCTCAAATTCGTACCTGCTATGACGTCAAGCCCAAGGTCATTGACGGTTATTTCATCAAAAGGCCTTTTATCACCTAGCTTGTGCATCTTGAGAAAACGAAGAAAAATACGGACATCATAAAAATATTCCCTCATTGTATTGGGCGAACAATTCCTTATGGTATCCATATATGACAGGAAGTCCCTGGCATAAACAGGCAGTTCATTGTGGTCGAGTGCCATGAATCGTCAACCCTTCCCGGAAATTTTCGCCCAAGTATCTTTTAGGGGCACTATCCTGTTGAAAACAATTTTATCGGCAGTACTGTCCGGGTCACAGCAAAAATAACCGTTTCTGATAAACTGATAGCGTTCGCCCGGTTTTGCCGCTGAAAGCGATGGCTCAAGCCTTGCATCGTTGTATAAATGAAGCGAATCAGGATTCACCATGGCTTCTACGGGGCTGCCCTTGGGAATATCGCCGGGATTCTCAAGATGGGTAAGGCGGTCGTAGCTGCGGATTTCAGCGGATATTGAATGAATTGACGATACCCAGTGCAAAGTACCCTTTACCTTTCTGCCGTCGGGGGATTCGCCGCCCCTGGAGTCCGGGTCATATGTACATGTAATCTCCGTAACTTGCCCGGCGCCGTCGGTTTTGTAATCCGTGCATTTTATGAAATAGGCATTCTTCAGCCTGACTTCGGCGCCAGGAGAAAGCCTGAAGTATTTTTTGGCAGGCTCGATCATGAAATCTTCCCTTTCAATAAATATTTCACCTGAAAAAGGAAGTTCCCTGTTTCCCGCGGAAGGATCCTCGGGATTATTCTCGGCGGTCAGAATCTCAACCTTGCCGGCGGGCCAATTGGAGATCAGGACCCTGACAGGATCCAAAACGGCCATGACCCTTGGCGCAGTCTTGTTTAATTCATCCTTGATGCAGAATTCAAGAAGAGCCATGTCCACGACACTGTATGTCTTTGCGATACCGACCTTGTCTATGAAAGCCAGAAGGGAAGAGGGGGTGTAGCCCCTGCGCCTGAGTCCTGCAATGGTAGGCATCCGGGGGTCGTCCCATCCGGCAACCAGGCCTTGTTCGACGATTTCACGAAGCTTGCGTTTGCTGGTTATTGTATATGATATATTGAGCCTGGCAAATTCGCGTTGTTTGGGGAATTCGCCGTATCCGAGTTTCTGAAGAACCCAGTTATAAAGAGGCCTGTGGTCCTCGAACTCAAGGGAACATAGAGAGTGTGTGATTCCTTCAATGGCATCCTGAATCGGATGCGCATAGTCATACATGGGATAGATGCACCATTTTGAGCCTGTATTGGAATGCTCGGCATGCATGATCCTGTAGATGACGGGGTCGCGCATATTAAGATTCGGCGAGGCCATGTCTATCCTGGCCCTCAGAGTCTTCTCCCCGTCGGGATAGACGCCGTTTTTCATCTCTTCAAACAAAGCAAGATTCTCATCGATGCTTCTGTTGCTGAAAGGCGAATTCTTTCCCGGTTCGGTCAGGGTTCCGCGGTATTCCCGGATTTCATCAGAATCAAGGTCGCATACATAGGCATCGCCACTATTTATCAGCCGTACGGCATATTCATGGCATTGGTCGAAATACTCGGAAGCGTACAAAACCCTGTCGTGCCATTTGAACCCAAGCCAGGTTATATCTTCCTGTATGGCTTCGACGTATTCCTTTTTTTCAAGGACGGGGTTAGTGTCGTCCATCCGCAGATTGCACAGACCGTTATATTTTTCCGCCGTTGCGAAATTTATGAAGATCGCCTTGAGATGGCCTATATGGAAATATCCGCTCGGTTCGGGCGGAAACCTGGTATGAATAAGAAGATCGGGAAACCTTGCAAGGTCCTCGTCTATTTCATTATGTATGAAGTTGGTGGATTCAAAAAGTCTTTCCATTTTATACCTCCAGTTGCAGAATTGCAGATTTGATGCGCGACAGCGTTTCTTCCTTCCCGATTATTTCGGCTATTTCGACCGCTCCGCCGGGTGTTACGGAGAGAGCCGTTATAGCGACACGTACGGGCCACATGACCTGTCCGTTCTTCAAACCGGCTGATGACGCTGCCCCGGCCATTGAATTGTATATTGAATCATGAGACCATTCGACCGGCCCGGAGAGCGCTTCCAGTGCCAGCGGAAGAACCTTTGATGCAAGCAAAGCGTCGCTCTTCATTTTGTTATTGTCATACAACAGGGGATCGACCGTTCCGATGTTGACGAGAAAACCTATCGATTCAGGTATTTCACCCAACAATACGACTCTCTTCTGTATCATCGCGGCTATTTTGTGAATATCAAGGTTTTTACCCGAAAGACCCCGGCTGATCCAGGGCCCGGCAATGGCTGTGAAATCGTCGGGCGGCATTTTTCTTATATATTCTCCGTTAATCCATTTGAGCTTGTCATAATCCAAGGTTGAGGGGGACTTGCTGATGCCCTTCAGCGTGAATTCTTTCTCAAGCTCGGTCATAGTAAAGAATTCCCTTTCATCGCCCGGACTCCATCCAAGCAGGACGGTATAGTTAAGAATGGCTTCGGGCAGATAACCTTCACGTATCATGTCGTCGAACATTGCGTCGCCGTTGCGTTTTGATATCTTGGAACCGTCGCTTTTAACGACGAGGGGCAGGTGGGCGAACACAGGAAGTTCCCAGCCGAAGGCTTCATAGAGATGAATGAACTTGGGGGTTGAGGACAGGTATTCGCTGCCCCTGAGTATATGGGTGATGTTCATTGTGTGGTCGTCTATGACATT
This sequence comes from Clostridia bacterium, assembly GCA_046484775.1. GTDB lineage: Bacteria > Bacillota > Clostridia > DUPQ01 > DUPQ01 > JAFGQE01. The sequence continues at coordinate 5,149 of JAWOIG010000161.1, forward strand.
GGCAAAATTGTAAGTCGGGAAACCGTCGGATTTTATAAGTATCTGGTCCTCTAGATTTTCATTGCCGACGGTTATGTCGCCGTATACTTCGTCATGAAAGGTGGTCGTTCCCGAATCAGGGGCTTTCTGGCGTATGACATAGTCGTCGCCTGCGTCAAGTCTTTGCAGGATGTCGTATGAAGGCATTCCGAGGCAATGACGGTCGTATTTATACTGTACACCCTTGGCTTCGGCTTCGCTTCTCAGTGCATCAAGACGTTCCTTGGTGCAGAAACAATGATATGCATGCCCGCTTTGAACCAACTGCATTGCATATGGAAGATAAATATCCTTCCTTTCGGATTGCACATAGGGGCCGTACCCGCCGCCGACATCGGGTCCCTCGTCATGGCGGATGCCAATGGTTTTCAGTGTTCTGTAAATAACTTCGACGGCGCCATCGACGATCCTGGCCTGGTCGGTGTCCTCTATGCGGAGTATGAACTTGCCGCCGTTTATCCTTGCGGCCAGATATTCGAAAATCGCCGATCTCAGATTGCCTATGTGCATATATCCGGTCGGACTCGGAGCGTACCTTGTGCGGACTTCTTTTGTCATAAAAATCTCCCTGCAGATAATATTGAAATTATAATATTATCGAAAACAATAGTCAAACAACGTCATTTTGTTTATAATTTCATATAGGGTAAAGCCGGAAGAGGAAGATATGAGAATTAAATTACTTTTTGAAAACAATGAATACAACATTAGCGCAACAGGAAAGGAAACCGTGCTTGAGCTGATACAGAAAAGCGATGCAGAGATTATAGCTCCCTGCGGAGGCATGAGGAAATGCGGCAAATGCCTTGTCAGGGTGGAGAACACGATGCAGGAGATGAGCAGGGAAGAGGAGAAGCTTCTTGGTGTAAGAAACCTTGAAGCGGGCTACAGGCTTGCATGTTTCATGCAGCCCGAGGACGGCATGACGGTCGATATACCTCTGCAATCAGCGAGAAATAAAATATTGACGAGTTCCAATCTGGAAATGGATTCATTCTGGCCGGCAGTAGGCATTAAAAGGATAAAGACGGAAATACCTCATCTTGACAGGCAGGTCTCAGACATTGGCAACATACTTAAAAATTCCGGCATGAAGATTGACAAGAACAACCTGCCCTTGCTCAAGGAGCTTACCGAAGCTATTTCCTCGAGTATGAATTCCCCGACCCTGATATCGTATTACGACACCATCAAGGGCATCGAATACAAGGAGAACGGCAGTTTCTACGGAATAGCGGTCGACATCGGGACAACCACTGTGGCGGTATATCTGTATAACCTTGAAAACGGAGAATTCACCGGGGTGGTTTCCGAGCTCAACGACCAGAAACAATACGGAGCCGATGTTATATCAAGGATAAATTATGCATCAACCGAAAAAAACGGACTTGAAACATTAAACAGGCTCATTATCCGGCAGCTGAACGAACTTACAGGAAAACTATGCTCGGGGAATGGAATCAGAAAAGAAGACATTTATATGGCCACAATCGTCGGGAACACGACGATGATGCATCTTCTGATGGGTCTGGATCCCGTCAACATAGGAAAGCTTCCTTTCATACCTGTCAGCACCGAGATGCATGATTTCCCCGCGGCTGAACTCGGCCTGGAAATCAACAAATTCGGACATGCGCTTTGTCTTCCTTCGGTATCGGCATATATCGGCGCTGATATAATAGCGGGATTGCTTGCATGCCGGCTGCATGAGCGCGACGAGATATCGCTTCTTGTAGACATAGGCACAAACGGCGAAATGGTACTGGGAAGTGTTGACAGGATGGTTTCATGCTCCACGGCGGCAGGCCCGGCTTTCGAAGGCGCCAACATCAGATTCGGCACGGGAGGAATCTCCGGTGCGATTGACAGTGTCAGTATATCCGAGGGTAAGCTTGTATTTACAACAATAGACGATGTTGAGCCTGTTGGAATCTGCGGTTCCGGCATAGTCGATGCAGTGGCCGTGATGCTTGACAATGACATCATCGACGAGACGGGAAGGTTTTACGATGAAGATGAAATCAAAAGCGGGAATATTCTCGGCGGCAGAATATTTGTTTTTGAGGGGCTGAAGGCTTTCAAGCTGACGGAATACATCTGTATAACACAGAAAGACATCAGGGAAATACAGAACGCAAAGGCTGCGCTTGCGGCGGGAATATCGACTCTGATAAAGAAATATCACATTAATTCGACTGATGTCGCAAAGATTTATCTTGCGGGCGGATTCGGCAATTACATAAATGTTGATAGTGCGATGAGGATAGGCCTGCTGCCCAATCTGCCGAAGGATAAGGTGATTGCTTCCGGAAACACTGCAGGAGCCGGCGCATCCATGTGCCTGCTTTCGCAAAAATATATCGATCTGGCCGAAATATTGAAAAGGCGTGTTGAATATGTAGAGCTTACCACGGATCCCGGATTTACCAATGAATACATAGACAATATGATTTTTTAAGTATGAAGAATGCAATAAGAAACAGAATACTTGAAAAAAGAATGCTTTTGTCTCCGGGATATATGAGCGGAGCGGGAATGAAGGCTATGGAGATATTCTTGTCCGGCGATTTTAAAGAATTCTCCGAATTCATGGTCTACAATTCAATCAGGAACGAGCTTCCCGTTGATTATATAAGGGATTACCTGTTTGCGCAGGGGAAGAATGTCTCGGTTCCGGTAATTGTTTCCGATGAATTGATGATGCCGTCAAGGATATTCGAAGGTTGCGCCGAACAGGAAGGCCGTTATTGCATACCCGAGCCTGCCATAAAGAACTATGTTTCTCCGGAGGACCTGGAAATAATTTTTATTCCCGGCGTTGCCTTCAATCTGCATGGATGCAGGGTCGGATATGGGAAAGGCTACTATGACAGATTCCTGACCGGGCTGAAGGCGGTTAGAATCGGGGTTTGCTACGAGTTTCAAATACTCGGCGAAGACATCGGGACGGGCGGTCATGATGTCCCGATGGACTACATAATGACTGAAGAAAAGATATATGAGGTAAAGCATGCTATATAACTCAATTGAAGAAACGATTGGAAATACTCCGCTCGTAAGACTGGGAAAAATACAGTCGCTTCTTGGACTTGAATCAGAAATATACGCCAAGATCGAATTTTTCAACCCCGGGGGAAGCATAAAGGACCGCCCGGCGAGGAAAATGCTTACCGATGCCTTCGCTAAGGGTTTCATTAAGGAAGGCTCTGCGATCATAGAGCCGACGAGCGGTAATACGGGGATAGGCCTTATGATTGCATCAGCACGCTATGGATTAAAAGTGAAGCTCGTCATGCCTGAAAGCGTAAGCACCGAAAGAATAGCCTTGTTGAAAGCTTATGGTGCGGATATAATCCTGACCTCGTCGGAAAAGGGCATGAGGGGGGCGATTGAAAAAGCCGAGGAGCTTGCAAAAGATTTGCCTGGTTCATTCATACCCATGCAATTTGATAATCCATCAAATCCCGCGGCACATTTTGAAGAAACCGCCGTAGAGATATTCAAGGACATGCAAGGCAAGGTTGATTATTTTACTGCAGGAGTGGGAACGGGAGGCACCATAACCGGTTGCGGAGGGTATCTCAAACTAAAAAATCCAATGACAAGGGTGGTTGCCGTAGAACCTATTGAATCCGCTGTGCTGTCAGGCGAAAAACCCGGAAAACACAGGATACAGGGAATTGGTGCAGGTTTCGTTCCGAGGATACTTGATACTGCGGTAATTGATGAGATAATCAAGGTAAGTACTGCCGAGGCCATTGAGTTCACTTTGATTCTTGCAAAAACAGAGAAAATACTTGCGGGAATATCTTCAGGTGCAAACCTGTTTGCGTCAGTGGAAATAGCCCGAAGACAAAAGGGTAAAAGAATAGCGACGATTTTCCCCGACACGGGGGAAAGATATATATCCACGGGCCTTTTCGACAATCTTTGAAAAAATCAAGCCAGGAATGCGGTTGCAGTCATATATGACAGATATGATGCAAGTAGAGCGACCCCGATATATCGCGGGTATTTTTTCTTGAAAATCACGGTACTCGCAGTTGCAATCAATGTTATGAAAAGTATGATCGGCAGATGGAAGGAAATAATCCTTCCGTCCGTTATTACAGGTTTTATAACGGATGCTCCTCCAAGGACAAGGGTAAGGTTAAGTATGTTGGCGCCGAAAATGTTCCCGACTGAAATTGCCGAGGCCTTTTTCCGGATTGCTGTGATTGCCGTCATAAGCTCAGGGAGGCTTGTCCCGAGGGCGGTCATGGTTACGCCTATGACAATTGAAGGAACTCCCAGTGAAACGGCGATTTTTTCACCGTATATGACCATAAGCCGTGCTCCTGCTATGGTCATTCCAAGCCCGATTGTGAACATCAATATATTCCTGATTACAGTTTTCCTGGATTTATCGGAGACAGGTATGACGACAAGGGATTCCTTGTATTTTCTTGCTTCGTAATAATTATAAAATACAAAAGAAAAAGACAACAGTATGAATATTATTCCGAACATGCGGCTAATTTCCCCGAAAGCCATGGAAATGATTATATAGACGACAAGGCAAGCGGATATGAAAATGGACTTCAATCGGAGGGCTTTCCTGTGGTGCATCGGGGGAGGGGAGAAGAATATGACCATGCCTAGTATCAGTCCGGTGTTGCAGGCAACGCTTCCCACCGCATTGCCAAGAGCCATCGATGTATCGTTGTTCAGGGCTGCTCCGGTCGAAACAAGCAGCTCGGGAAGCGTGGTGCATATGCTGACAAGAGTTGCACCGATTATGAATTCGGGAATGCTGAGCGTACGGGCGACCCATATGGTGGCGTCTACGAACCAGTCGCTGCCCTTGATTATCAGGGCAAGGCCAATGGCGAAGAATAAAAGATAGAGGGCGAGGTTCATGGTGTCACTCCTTATTCATTGTAAAAAAGACAGAGTCGCCGTATTTTGACCCTTCGATCAATTCTGCGACACGATCGCATTTTATTTTCAATATAAAGAACAAACGGCAAAAGCCATCCGCATAGTCATCCAGGGACTCGAAGTTTGCCTGGCCTTTTGATATCACCAGATCGGCATCGGTAAGAAGAGCAAGGAAACCGGGCGATGAATTCTCAAATGAGACTCCGAGAAATCCGGAGCCGGTTTCCACAATTTCCGCATATCTGTCGATGCCGGCGTAAAGTGCATCGCTGAGCAGTGCGTCATTGAGTATAGGGGAGGATTTCACCGCATAATATACTTTCTTGCCTGAATCACTAAGAAATTTCACAACAGGCAAATCAAAAACAATCTCGCCGCAATTATCGCCTATATACAATACGGTTGAGGACTCGGCGAGCTTTTCTTCAAATGCCGGATAATGATCGACGGAAAATCCGCTTTCAAGGGTTTCGATCATTGTTTTCCCGATATCGTATTCGAACATAATTCCTGTGTCAATTATGTTTCCTGCCGAGGAAAGAACAAGCAGCTTATGAAGATCGTTCATATCAATGGACTTTGATATGGATTCCAGCAAATAAGAGGCTTTTTCATTTGATTCTTTTTTTTCCGCCTCGAACGGGTCCATGTTTCCACATAGCGCGTAAGTCCTCAGGATAGAGAAAGTTGAGTTGTAACAGGGTGTGCAATCCATGTCGAATGTTTTTATCATGTCCATGACATCATACAATATTTCCGGTTGTTTCTCCATTGGGGTGTTTGCGTGTCGCATGCAGTTGACGGCCTGCCTCAGATAGCAATATATACAGTCGACGGTTGATTTCATTTTCAGTAAACCCTTCTGCCAATATATAATAAATAGACAATGTTTAAGACAGTATACAATAAGATCAGCAGCAGCAGAACAATAGAAAATATAATTTCAGGAAGCCCGGAAATGCTTGAGAAAGCAGATCTGTCTGTCAAAAGATATATGTATGAGAAAAACGCGAATGGGATTGCAGGCAGCGATGACGCAGCCATGATAACACGGGAAAAATATCTGGAGTGAATCCTTTTTTGAAGCAGAAAATATATCCCGGCAAAAGAAAAGTATATTAAGCCTGATAAAAAAAGGTAGGGTGCGATATCCCGAACGAATAGTGTATTCAGTGTGTATCCGCAGATTCCCATAAGCAAGAAGAATGTGAACTGGAATATATATAGAGGCGATTTGTACTTCACCCGTATTTCCCTTGCTATGCCCATGCTGAAAATATAAAGCAGGAATGAGGATACGGCCATTGTAAATCCAATTGAAGCAAGATGATCATCGGAAAGGGAGTGCAAAAGAAGTAAGGACCGAAAATTGAGTCCATCACTGAAAAGATATATGGCAAGGCCTGCGAACAGTATTAATGCGGCCAAACCAAAAAGCCAGTGCGGGAAATTTTTTTTCTTTTTGTGCGAGGAAAAATATATGCTCATTAGTTATTTCGAAACCCCGTAAAGTCTATTTTTCTATATTGATATTAGCATAACATCCTTTCTCAGTCCACAGAACGCAATTAAAAAGGTGAATGATGAAGCATCGGTTTTTCACCGGCATGTAGCACGCAGGTCTTTATGATATAATTCTGTCATGGGAAAATTTGTCCATCTTCATCTGCATACCGAATACAGCCTGCTTGACGGCGCGGTCAGGATAGACGACCTCATGGACAAGGCCGCCGAGCTTGGAATGCCGGCGGTGGCGCTAACCGACCATGGCGTAATGTATGGAGCGGTTGATTTTTACAAAGCCGCCTTGAAGAAGGGAATAAATCCGATAATAGGATGCGAGATATATACCGCGCAAAGGAGCAGGTTCGACAAGGAGCATTTTTTCGACAATGAACCGAATCATCTGGTTCTTCTGGCTGAAAACAATAAGGGCTACAGAAATCTTTTGAAAATTGTAAGCAAGGCGCATCTTGAGGGTTTTTATTATAAGCCAAGGGCTGATTACGAACTTCTCGAGGAATATTCCGAAGGATTGATAGCTCTCAGCGCCTGCCTTGCGGGGGCAATACCGAGGGCTGTTCTGGAAGGGAATCCCCAGGGTGCGCGTGAAATTGCACTGAGGCTGGATGGGATATTCGGACGCGGTAATTTTTTTCTGGAGCTTCAGAACAACGGTATAGAAAGCCAGAATATAGCCAACCAGGGTATAACGGCGATTTCGCGGGAGACCGGAATACCATTGGTTGCTACAAACGATGTTCATTATCTTAATAAAAAGGATGCCGGGCCACATGATGTGCTTCTTTGCATACAGACGGGAAAGACTGTGGACGAACCCGACAGAATGCGCTTTCCCACGCAAGAGTTTTATTTTAAAACCCCCTCCGAAATGGCCGAACTTTTCCATGAGTTTCCCGAGGCACTGGAGAATACGGTTAAAATTGCAGACAGATGCAGGATAGAGCTGGATCTGACAAGCAAGCATCTACCGGCATTCGACCTGGGAGATGGCACGGATCATTTTGAATTTCTTAAAAGCAATGTATACAAAGGCCTCCTGAAAAGATTCGGAGAAGGATATGGACAGGATCTCAGGGAGCGGGTGGACTTTGAGCTGGACGTCATAAAGGGAATGGATTACACGGATTATTTTCTGATTGTTTCTGATTTCATCAATTATGCAAAGAAAAACGGGATCATGGTAGGGCCGGGGAGAGGCTCGGCCGCAGGAAGCCTAGTTTCATACTGCCTGGGCATAACGAATATAGATCCTGTTAAATACGACCTTATGTTCGAGAGATTTCTGAACCCGGAAAGAATATCAATGCCTGACATAGATATAGATTTCTGCTATGAGAACAGGCAGAAAGTAATAGATTATGTAACTGAAAAATATGGCAAGGACAAAGTATGCCAAATCATTACCTTCGGCACGATGGCCGCCAGGGCGGCTATAAGGGACGTTGGCAGGGCGCTCAACGTTTCATATGCGCAGACCGACATAGTGGCCAAGATGATACCTCACCAGCCTGACATGACCATCAGGAACGCTTTGCAGATAAACCGGGATCTCAGGAACCTATATGATGATAACGACCTTGTCAGGGAACTGATTGACACCGCAATGCTTCTCGAAGGCATCTCAAGGCATGCATCGACCCATGCCGCGGGAGTCGTCATTACTAAAGAGAGCGTTGATGAGCATGTTCCCCTTCAAAGAAACGAGGAATCGGTCGTAACGCAGTATACGATGGAAAGGCTGGAGGACCTGGGACTTCTGAAAATGGATTTTCTGGGTCTTCGCACACTGACTGTAATACAGGACTGCATCAGGTTCATCAAGGAATTGCATGACATTGATATCGATATCGACAGCATGGAATATACAGACCCGGTGGTATTTGAAACAATTTCAACCGGCTGCACAGTCGGGATATTCCAATTGGAAAGCGCAGGAATGACCGCATTCATGAAAGAGCTCAAGCCAATGAACCTTGAGGATATAATTGCGGGCATTTCACTTTTCAGGCCGGGCCCGATGGAACAGATACCAAGATATCTGGAATACAAAAAGAACCCCGAAAAAGTGAAGTATCATCACGAACTCCTGAAACCTGTTCTTGATGTTACCTACGGTTGCATGGTATATCAGGAACAGGTCATGCAAATCGTCAGGGACATAGGGGGATATACTCTTGCAAGGGCTGATGAAGTCCGCAGGATAATGTCAAAGAAAAAAACAAGCGAGATGGAAAAGGAACGCGGTAAATTCATCGCAGGGGCAATTGAAAAAAATGTTCCGCCTGCCACCGCATCGATGATATTTGACGAAATGATGGATTTTGCATCATATGCCTTCAATAAATCACATGCTGCCTCGTATGCAGTCATTGCATATCAGACCGCATTCCTGAAGACATATTATCCCATTGAATTCATGGCGGCCACGCTGAACAGCTTCATGGGATCGACGGACAGGATATCAATATATATACAGGAATGCCGCAGGCTGTCGGTAAGCGTGCTTCCGCCGGACGTAAACCATAGTGCAAGAAAGTTCGGAGTCGATGGCACGGACATAAGATATGGTCTTGCAGCTGTCAAGAATGTGGGCGGAAGAGCGTCGGATGCCATTGTAGAAG
>JAWOIG010000016.1:0-8435 GCA_046484775.1 Clostridia bacterium
CCTCGCGCCCCCATGGCGAAGATAAGGCCGAAATTGACAGCCTTCGCAGCCTGGCGCTGCTTCTTCGTAACCGATTCGATGGGAGTTCCTGTAATCAGCGATGCGGTCAGCTTATGAAGGTCGCCTCCGTTCCTATAAGCCTCTATCATCATTTCATCCCTGGCTATCTGAGCCGCCACACGCAGTTCGATCTGCGAATAGTCGGCAATGACAAGCGAATTGCCGGTGGAAGGTATGAAGCATTCCCTGAATGATGCATCCCTCGGGATTTGCTGCATATTTGGACCCCAGCAGCTCATGCGGCCGCTGGAAGCGCCAATTTGACTGTAGTTCGCATGTATCCTGCCGGTTGCAGGGTTTATGAACGATGGCATCGGTTCCAGGAATCCGCCGAGCATTTTGGTTGCTTTCCGGTATTCCTGCAGGTCGCGTACCAGAGGTTCGTTCCTATACGGTGAAAGCGCGGCCTTTGAAGTGTCGGCGACATTGATGCCGTTGTCATGAAGCAGATCCAGAACCTGCTTGTTGCTGTTCAGGTTAATGCCTATTGTTGTTTCGCTGCCGAAAAAATCCGGCTGCACTATCCGGCTGCCCGCATGTTTGAAAAGCCTGGACTCTGCCTGTCCGCAGATCTCCCTGGTTTCATCCGTCAGTATATTCCAACGGTCAATGTCAAGCAGTATGCCAAAAGATTCTATTTCGGCCACCGCCCTCGTGCATTGAAATTCAATTGAGGCAATATCGGCCAGGCCGTTCGAAACAAGGGCCGGCGCCATTACGCTGCGAAGCTCCAGCAGAACCGAAGCATCCCTTGCGGAATATTCAATCTGGGCTTCCCGGAGCTCCCCGTCGAATCCGCTGGTCTGTTCCTCCTTGGAAACGGCAGCACCGAGAAAAAAAGAGGATATGGAGTCCAGGCCGAATCTTGCCGGACCCTCGGGGGTTTTCAGAAGCTGGGCGGCCAGCATGGTGTCGAATATCCGTCCGCCTGTTTCAAAACCCGAAGCGTACAGGAATTGAATATCGAACTTTGCGTTCTGGAATATTTTTATTGAAGGCGCCATAAGGATTTCTGCAACGGCATTCCTGTCCGCATCATCGCAGAGAAGCATGTCCAGCACGAAGACGGGCTTGCCGAAAACCGCAATTTGAATCAGGCGCAAACTGTCTGAATTCGGATCCAGACCTGTTGTCTCGGTGTCGACGGCAATGACGTTTTCCGCCAGGATTTCTTCCCGGAACCCGGAGAAGCTGCCGTCCCTTGGAAAATAAAGATAAGGATTCATCCCGTTCCTTTCACAACCTGTAACCCTATATTAATTATACTACGTCATCACCGATTTGAAATCATAAATGCCGATGGGAGACTTTATGATATAATTGAGGCCGGAACTTTTTTGGAAAGGAAAGCCGTTGATGGGAAAAATGAACAAATATGCAATCTATGCGATTATGCTGATTGTTTCGGTCGTGGCGCTGCTGCTGCCGCTTTACGTATGGCCCAAGGAAGTGGCTTCGGAATTCGAAGGCGCAATGTTCCGGGACGGCGATTCGTCATACCATGAGGCGGTTTCCATAGAGATTACGGGCCATATGAATAAAAGGTTGTTCGGCGGAAGGACTTTTCTGGGGAAAATTTCAATGGATAAAATGCCGGTCAAGGAAGATTTCAGAAACCAAAGGATACAGATTAAGTTCAATTCGGCCGGGGTGGGAAGGCTTGTGTATCTGGAAACCGTGGATGGCGTGCGCAGTCTGAAAACCGAAGGCTTCATATCCATGTCGCTCAAAGCTGACTCGATAGCCATAATTTTTCTAGAGGGAGCCGATGCCGGGGATTTTGATTTTGGCGGCGGACTGCTGATTGCGGGTCCGGCATCAAACAGAAGTGAAGCGGTTGCCGGGGCTAACTCAATGTTCGGGATATCAATTGCAAAGCCATTGGAGTAGAGTGATTTTACCAATGGAACGGTGCCATGGATGATTTTCATGTTTTGGGACGGAAAAAGATTAAATCCCTGGTTGCAAAATGGCTATCTATAAGTTATCATATATTAGGCTTGCGCCATTAGCTCAGTTGGCTAGAGCACCTGACTCTTAATCAGGGTGTCCGGGGTTCGAGTCCCCGATGGCGCACCAAAGACCTGTCCTTGCGGCAGGTCTTTTATTATTGAATATTTTACGCCGGAAGCAAGCTGGCGGAGCCGCATGACAAGGCCTTTGGTGTTATAATCTTATGGGAACATTTACAAGGGGAAACAGATATGAAATTTGAACCATTGGAACCCGGAATGTCGATATGGTGGCCCGCCTGCGGACCGCTTCCCTCGGACGGCCTGATGTCGAGGCTAAGGGAGAACAATATAAATTGGATTGAAACGGGAATAAGGCAGAAATCCGGGACCGGGAATTTTAAAGCCCATGCAGAGCGCCTGGAAAAGATAGCTGTGCGCTTTCGGGAAGGCGGGATAGGCGTATGGAGCGTGCATGCTCCCTTTGGACAGGAAATCGACATATCAAACCCCGCGACGGCAGGAGAGGGAATCAGGCTTAATTCTGAAATAATTGAAGCATGTTCCGCCATAGGCGTGGATAAAGTCGTGATACACGGCAGTTCGGAGCCGATAACGGAAAAAGAACGACCGGCAAGAATCGAATGCTGCATTGAGTCTGTTCAAAGGCTTTATCATCCCGATGTAGCAATTGCGCTGGAAAACCTTCCAAGGACATGCCTTGGAAACACTACCGGGGAAATGCTTGCCATTCTAAAACAGCTGGACGGCATGGCGAAATGCTGCATTGACGTCAATCACTGCCACAGCGGAAGCATAATCGACATGCTGGATGCACTGGGCGGCTATATCGCCACGGTTCACATCTCGGACGACGACGGGCTAGACGAAAAGCATTGGCTTCCCGGACAGGGCGTGCTTGACTGGATTGGCATATTGAAAAAACTCCGGGACAAAGGATACAAAGGCGTATTCATGTATGAAGTACAGAAACAATTTGCCCGGCCCGGGCTGATTCGCGCCAATTACGACATGCTCACCGGACGGTTATCCCGGCCAACCGTTTGATTCAAACAATTGCCCAAGGCAACTGTTTGATGAAGCGGCCGTGTACAGTTTGTTTTTGCATTTGCATAGGTTTGAATATATAATCGTTTTTATGATGAATGGATTCAGCGAAGGCGGGGACGCCTTTTACAGGATAGACGGGGATTTGCTTGATGCCGCGGTTGTTGCGGAGGATTTGTGCGCGCCTGTTTTCAGGGAAATCGAGGCAAGGGCGGAGTACAACCAATACAAGGTAATCAAGGCATTTCAAAACCACAGGATAAGTGAAACGCATTTCATACCTACAACCGGATACGGTTATGGGGACAGGGGCAGGGATGCGCTTGATTCCATGTATGCGGAGGTTTTCGGAACCGAGGATGCCCTTGTAAGGCAATCCATCGCAAGCGGCACGGTCGCGAATACATTGATGATGTTCGCCAACCTCAGGCCGGGCGATGAGATTGTTTTTGCGGCGGGAAAACCATACGACACACTTCTGGATGCGGTGGGAATCAGGCCGGGCGCACCCGGGTCCATGAAAGACTATGGCATCACGCATAAAATAGTCAGCCTGACGCCTGAAGGAGGGATTGATTACGATGGCCTGAAGGCATCCCTGGGTGCTGCCGTAAAAATGGTTTTCATACAAAGGTCGAGGGGATACGATTGGCGCAAACCCGTGATGACGGATGAAATTGAAGGAATCGCCCGGCTGGTGAAGGCCGTGCGAAGCGATATCATCATAGCGGTCGACAATTGCTACGGCGAGTTCGTCGAAAAAAGAGAGCCGGGACAAGCCGGAGCGGACATCATGGCGGGATCCCTCATAAAGAACCCCGGCGGGGGACTGTGTCCTTCGGGCGGATATATATGCGGAAGAAAAGACCTGATAGAAAACTGTGCCTCAAGGCTTTATTCCCCGGGTCTGTCCAAGGAAGTGGGGGCGTCAGTAACAGACAAGCGCCTCATGTTCCAGGGACTGTTCATGGCTCCGCATACGGTGGGTCAGAGCCTTCGGGGGGCGGTTTTCACTGCAGCCCTTCTTGAAGGCCAGGGATATGGGACATCCCCTGCATATAACGAGAAACGGGGGGATATCATACAGCTGGTTAGATTCCGCGAGGAAATGGAGCTGATCAAATTCTGCGAAGGAGTTCAAAAGGCATCGCCGGTGGACTCCCAGGCTACGCCGGTGCCATGGGATATGCCGGGATACAGCGACAAGGTCATCATGGCCGCCGGCACATTCATACAGGGGGCATCGATCGAATTCAGCGCGGATGCCCCGGTCAGGAGTCCTTACATCGCATATATGCAGGGAGGGCTTGTGTACAGCCAGGTCAAGCTAGGCATACTGCTTGCATTGCAATCAATAAGGAATGATGAGATAATATAACAGTCGTAATCACACCGCATACAAGCGGTTTACAAAAGATATGGCCTGCCGGTACGGAGGAAAGAATGCCTGAACAGGATAATGAAACAACAGATTTAACGAAAATCAAAAAACGCAGAAAAATCCGTAAGATCATTTACCTTGCCCTTCTGGGGTTTCTTCTTTTGTACGTTCCCGCAATACTGTTGGCATCCAATGGAGCGAGGGCAGAGCTTGCGATTATCGGCAACGGTTCAATAAGCGATTCAATCAAGGCGGAAGGCCTTGTGCTTAAGGAAGAACTTGTATTCACATTGCCCTTCGACGGTGTTTTCACCAAAGAAGCATCGGAAGGCGAAAGGGTGCCGGCGGGATACAAGATTGCATCTGTTGTTGACGAAATATATGCGGTCAAGTTCAGGGAAATGGAAGAACTGGCTGATGAAATACTGTCTAGAAAAAAGAACGGCGATATCAACAGCGGAATTTTCACAAGGGACCTGAAGCTCATTGAGGACAGGATTCGTGACAAAGTACGGGAAATGGCTGTAATAGTATCGACGGGGAGTCTTGCCGGCATTGCTGAGCTTCAGGAAGAGATAGAAGCATACTCAGCCGACAGGGATGCCATAATTTCCGGCAGTTCGACTGAGGACGCGTACACCGGGGATTTGGAAAACCGATACAATATACTGCGTCAGAGCCTGGCGGATAAAATGGCCGGGATATATACGGACCGGCCGGGATACATTTCATATGCAGCAGACGGGCTGGAAGGAATCTTTGCACCTGGAACGGTTTTTGAATACACTGTCCCTGAATTGAAGGCGGCCATTAAAAACACAGGCGGCGCCGCGCAGGCAAAGGATTTGGGAAATGCATTTGCCAGGCTTGTTACGGGGAATTTCTACACTTTGGCTTTCGTGCTTGACGAAAAGGATGCTGACAAGCTCAAAGCAAGGGGCTCGGCAACGTTAACCATAGAGGAAATGGGAATTGAATTCATGGTCGACGATATCGAATATGGCGATGAGGATGACGGAAAAGTCTGCGTATTCATGAAAACCAACAAGAAACTGGGTGAGTTGGCATCAGCCAGAAAAATCAAGGCCGAGATAGTTTTTTATAAATATACGGGACTCATGGTGCCGGTAAAAAGCCTGCTCAATATGGATGCATATCCTATCCGGGAGGTTGAGATTGCAAAGGTAAGCGACAACTGGATAAAATTCATAACCGTAGAGGTTGTCGCATCCAACGGCAGTTATGCGATTATAAGGAATCCGGCTGGCGAATTGAACCTGTATGACAGTTATGCCGTCAGGCCTAAGAAAGTCGAGGAAGGCCAGGTGGTGAAATGAAATTAAATATCGGTGATAATATTGCAAATCTCAGAAAACAAATAAAGGATGCATGCGGCAGGGTAGGACGCGACCCTTCGGAAATCGTGCTGGTAGCTGTTTCCAAGACGGTGGGAAAAACCGAAATAGAGGAAGCGATAAAGTTCGGATGCAGGGATTTCGGCGAGAACCGGGTTGCGGATTTTGAGGAAAAGTATGAATATTTCGATGGCGGGGTAAATTTTCATATGATCGGCCACCTTCAGACCAACAAGGTGAAGAATGTCGTCGGAAGGGCAAAACTCATACATTCAGTCGACAGTCCCAGGCTTTTGGAGGAAATCGAAAAGCGTGCGGCAGCCATCGGCATAGTTCAGGACATACTGATTCAGGTTGATGTATCGGGGGAGGAAAGCAAGTTCGGGGCATCTGAAAAAGAGATGATGGAGATGATGGAACAAAACGAGGAGAATGCCCATGTCAAAATAAGGGGCCTCATGACCATGGCGCCCGTTGCCGACGATCCCGATGAAGTCAGATGGGTGTTCAGGAGGCTGAGGGATGTTTTTATTGACACGCGCCGTAAAACATTTTACAATACTGTTATGGATTACACTTCCATGGGGATGAGCAATGACTTTGCCGTTGCCATTGAGGAAGGCGCCGACATCATACGGGTCGGTTCCAGGATTTTCCATGAGAGCACCAAGGATGAAATTACAATTTAATTTACTTAAGAAAAAGGAGGCGAAGTTATGGCTAACTTCCTGGACAAAATGCTGAACATGGTAGGGTGGGCGGATCAGTCGGAAATCGAAGCCCAGGGCACATCGGACATTCCCGTAAAATCTTCAGAAAAAAAGCAAACGAGCGGAAAGGTGTTGAGTATGCCAAGAAACACTTATAGCACTATGAACATCCTGTCCCCCGAATGTTTTGAAGAGGCAAGGGACATATGCGCGTGCATCAGGGCGAATGAGGCTGTCATCGTAAATCTGGAGAACATCAAGAAGGACCAGGCGCAGCGCATCGTTGATTTCATAAGCGGAGCGGTTTATGCGCTTGATGGTGGAATCGAAAAGATTTCCGCAAACATTTTCGCAGTTACTCCAAGCACATTCATAGTCGAGAAAAAGAGACCCGGCGACGGTGCAAGGCACGATTTCGACATTGAAGAAGCGCCGAGGTTTGCTAACTAGGACGGGATTGTATATTTAAATGTCCATATTTTTAAGAGCCATATATTATTTGCTTGAGGCCGTTTCGTATATGCTCATAGCAAGGGTGATTTTATCTTGGCTTCCTCAGGTAAGGCAAAGCAAGTTCTTTGCAATCCTGTATCAGCTTACGGAACCGCTGCTGATGCCGATAAGGAAACTGCTGAGCATGACTAAGGTTGGCGAAATGCCCATTGACCTGTCCGTGATAATAACTTATTTGATAATTATGGTTATTCAGATGATTATTGTTCCATTTATGTAGTATATTGAGAACACAAGGCCCGCTCGAATGCAACGGGTTTTTTGTTACCCTGAAAAAGCTCCTGGGAGTGCGGCCGGCTCCTTTGCCTGGCAGGATATTGTTATATGAAAAGTTTATGGTGTATAATATAACCAAAGGTCAGGGATAGTCAGGTTCCGGAGGAAGAGATGAAATACAAGGATTATTACAAGATACTGGGAGTAGATAAAAACGCTGAAGAAGCTGAGATAAAGAAGGCCTATAGAAAACTCGCCAAGAAATACCATCCCGATGCAAACCCGGACAATAAGGCATCGGAAGAAAAGTTCAAGGAAATAAGCGAAGCCTATGAAGTGCTGTCTGACAAGGAGAAAAGGAGCAAGTACGACGATATCGGAAAAGGCGGCAACTATGGCGACGGTGCAAACTTTGATCCGGGACAGTTCGGATATGACTCCGGCAGAGCTTCGTCCGGAGGTCGTTCCGCCGGTGATTTTTCGGATTTCTTCAACATGTTTTTTTCAGACGGATTCAACACCCAGGACATTTTCAGCAGAAAGAGCGCAGGAAAAATGCCTTCGCGCGGCAGGCACTATGAAAGTGAAATAAGCATTGGCCTTGCGGAGGGACTGAATGGCGGGGAAAAGGCAGTGCAGATGGACGGCAAAAGGGTCAACATTAGGATTCCAAGGGGAATTCAGGATGGAGCCAAGATAAAGCTTAGGGGACAGGGGGAAAAAATTCAGGGAGGAACACCCGGGGACCTTTATCTGAAGATAAATCTAAAGCCTGAAAAAGGATATATCCTTGACGGTGCGGATATAGAAAGAAAGGTCGATGTTTATCCTTGGGAAGCTTATTTGGGTGCCGAGAAAAACATCAGGATGCTGAATTCCAGCATCAAGCTTCAGATTCCGAAAGGCATCAGGGGCGGGGGAAGGATAAAGATTCCGGGCGAGGGATACTTCAACAGCAAAGGCAAAAGGGGCAATCTGTTCTTTAGGATAAATATAGTCAATCCCGACCAGCTTGATGTTGAAGCCGAACAATTGTACAAGGAGCTTCTTCAAAAAGGGAAATAGGATTCAAGCTGGAAAACGGGCTTTGGCATCATTGCAAAATTTACATTGATTATAAGGAGCCCTCCATTTAAAATGAATAAGGAGGGCATTTTAATGAAAAGAAGAGATAGAATCA
>JAWOIG010000075.1:0-3251 GCA_046484775.1 Clostridia bacterium
CTCTGCACTCCTTTTTTCTTCTTCATCATTATAAAAAATCGCCGTCCTGTACGGGCTGCCCTTGTCCGCGAACTGCCCGTCCGGATCAGTGGGGTCGATCTGCCGCCAGAAAACATCCAGCAATTCACCGTATGACACCCTGCTCCCGTCATATGTTACTTCCACTGCTTCAAAATGGCCCGTCAGACCTGTTGTTACCTGTTCATATGTAGGGTTCTCTACATGACCCCCCGTATAGCCCGGAAGAACCGATATAACACCTTCCAGTTCGGCAAACGGTCCTTCCATGCACCAGAAGCACCCTCCCGCAAAAACTGCCTTTTTAATATTTGTCATGATTGCACTTCCTTTAATAAGTAAATATAAATGATATATACCCTCAGATGCATCATATGAAATTTGCAGGTTATATCCTTGCCACTCCTGAATCCCTTGCCGCTTTTGACACAGCCGCTGCAACAGCCGGGCCGACTCTTTTATCAAAAGGAGCCGGAATTACATAATCAGGGCTTAACTCTTCAGCTGAAACCAGTCCGGCTATCGCATATGCGGCCGCTATCTTCATCTCGTCATTTATATCCGATGCGCGGACATCCAGGGCTCCGCGAAAAATACCCGGGAATGCGAGTACATTGTTGATCTGATTCTCAAAATCCGACCTTCCCGTTCCCACAACCAGCGCTCCCGCCGCCTTTGCCTCCTCCGGCATTATTTCAGGCACCGGATTCGCCATAGCGAATATAATCGGATTTTCAGCCATTGACCCGACCATCCCCCGCGTCAACACTCCGGGCGCGGAGACGCCTATGAATACATCGGCTCCCTCCAGCACATCCGCCAGGTTTCCTTTTTTATTATCAAGATTGGAGATTTCCGCCATCAGCGCCTTTTCATTGTTCAAGCCTTCCCGACCTTTGTATATGGCTCCGCTTCTGTCACATAAAATTACTTTTTTCAGACCCATTCCCATGAGCAGCCTGGTTACCGCTATGCCGGCAGCTCCGGATCCGTTTACTACGACGGATATTCCGCCGATTTCCTTGCCCGCTATCTTCAAGGCATTTATCATTGCGGCCAGCGTGACAACTGCCGTTCCATGCTGGTCATCGTGGAAGATAGGAATATCGCAGACTTCCTTGAGTTTTCTCTCTATTTCAAAACATCTGGGTGCTGAAATATCCTCAAGGTTTATGCCTCCGAACGAACCGGCCAGCAGCCGTACGGTCTCAACGATATCCTCTGTTTTCTTGCTTCTTATGCATAGCGGGAATGCGTCTACATCACCGAAAACCTTGAACAGCACACACTTGCCTTCCATGACAGGCATCCCTGCCTCGGGACCTATGTCCCCAAGCCCAAGCACAGCGGTTCCGTCGGTTACGACCGCCACCAGATTATGCCTTCTGGTATATACATATGACAACTCCGGATTTCTTTCTATTTCAAGGCAGGGTTCGGCTACCCCCGGAGTATAGGCAATCGACAGGTCCTTTTTGTTGTTGACTTCCACAAGGTTACGGACCTCTATCTTGCCCCTCCATTTTTCATGCATCATCAACGCTTCTTTTTTTATATCCATTCCATCCTCCGGCTAATGCCAGTAAATTTTATTTTTGAGCGGGTTCGGTCATGAGGAATTTTATAAACTCGTCAAGAACCGGGTTCATGCCGCTCCTGCCTTTTGTCTCAAGGCTCAGAAATCTGTTTGCTCCCGATATTCCTGCAAACGCAAGCCGTCTTTTCCTTCCTTGGGTTATTTTCCCAAAGGCTGGTTTTTCAAAACCGAACGCCAGTGCTTCCATGTCTTCGCCTTCAATATAATATTCCGCCACATGGTCGATGCAGCCTTTTTCTTCATTATACCAGTATGACATCGAATCCCCGGGGAAAATATGCTGTATTTTTTTTGACACAGCTGCAAATGACAATCCCTTGAGCACGCAATTCTCACCTTTTTCATCCGGGTCGAACACCGGTGTATATTTCCACTTTATTCCATCTACCACATAGAATTTCTCATTTTCTTCCGGAATTATGAATAATTTCTTCTTTTTTTCAGGGATGGTGTTCACCATTGCTTCGTATTGAGTCCTCGACGAAATTATGACTGCCTCGGAATTTTCCGGCTGCGTTTCCTCGAGCCCCGGTGTTTTTGATATTATTCTACAGGCGTTTCCACCGATTCCACATACTTTTATTGAATCCGCGGGTTTTTTATAAACCTTTATGGCAAGGCGCTCGGATGAGATGCATTCGTCTTCGCTTCCCAGACATGCATCAATGTATATCGGCCCGGCATCATGGGGTTTTGGGACCGAGGCTTTTATTATTCCCACGGGAATGCCTGTGCAAGGCGTTATGTTCTTTATGTCAAGAAAGTAATTCATAAAGTCGCCTTTTGCATTCCTCATTGTTGCAAAAGCCGTCAATCCGCTGAAGACATTTGAGGTGTCGTTCAATATCCACGCCTCTATCTCCAGCTCCTCTCCTTCATATGCCGTCCATCTGTCGCACCTTAGATTGATTTTCAAAGGCTCAAGGCTTTCCCTAAAGGCAAAATAAGCCCTTTTGGGAACCCTGTCGACATCAACAAGGGTTTTCATCCACCCTGACGGCCATGCGTCGATCAGCAGGTGTACCGCGGTTGACACTATCATGTCGGATCGTCTTCTGAAGGCAAGTGTCATGAGACGGGTTGCAAATTCCTGGTGCTCCTGGCTTTTTTCTATCCAGTCCCTGATATTATCCTGTTCCTCGTACCAGTCGCCGTGCATGGTGTTGCTCTGCGATTTGACTATTCTGTCAGGTATCCAGTAATCCGAATCTTTTTCAGGCAGCCATTCCGGCGGATAGTATTTTCTCATGACATCATAATTGTCAAGTCCCTCGGTGCCGTACTCGCCGCAACCTGTCTTCCAACCCTTTTTCAATGCAGGCAGGTATCCTTTGTAAAGCATACCAAGCGGAATGGCATGGTTTGTATACCACATGTTATAGCAATGAAAATCGGAAAGGCCTTTGCCGGTCGGCGGGTCGTAATCTCCCTCGACTCGTTTTACCACCCTGTCCGGATTCTCATAATATACAGCCGCATCGCACGCATCAAAGAAAAGTTCCAGTTCTCTCCTGGACATATGCCTGTATCCGAGTTCGTATTTATCAGGAGCAAAGGGCTCGTTTATGTAGGTATCCATTATGACTGACGGATGATTCCTCACAAGCCTCTCCATTTCACCTGCCTGTTTGACGCC
>JAWOIG010000086.1:0-6611 GCA_046484775.1 Clostridia bacterium
CACACAGAAGGCTTATCAGCGCCCCCCTTCCGATCAGCAGGCACATTTCGGATGCGGTTGCAACCGTGCTGATGAAATATATGCTGAATGTAGCGGCCATAAGTATCCCTGCGCTTGTCAGAATTGATGGGAATACATCGGTCAGGGCCTTGCCGGCTGAGTTGCGTGCATCGGCGCCTGCTTCTCTCAATTCCCTGTACCTGGACACATAAAGCACCGCATAATCAATCGTTGCACCCAGCTGTACCGCACTTATAATAATCATGGAGATGAAGCTGGTCGGAGTTCCCATAAGATATGTGATTCCAAGATTTATATAGATGGCAGCCTCAATTACAAATACCGCCGCCAGGGGTATTCCGAATGACTGGAAAACAATGCCTACGACAAGCAATACCAAAATAATGGCCAATATGCCGGACCTTGTATTGTCTCTGTCGGTTATCTCCTTCAGATCATAATAACTGAACGGTTCTCCCGCCGCATACCACTCTTCGTAATGTGCCGACAGGGTTTCCCTGACATCCTCCACTATGGAAAAAATATATGGCGAATCGGTTTCGGACGATTCAAAAAACAAGTATATCCTTGAATACTCTTCATTCCCGGCCATTTCGGCATATTTAGCATAATCACCCGCCTCCATGTCTTCCGGACTCATCGAAGCAAGTATGCCGACAACCCCCGCCAGACCCGGAATGCCCATGAGTTCCTTCTCCAATAAAACCTGTCTTGCCGGATCCCCGGAAGGAACCATTGCGACGGAGACATTCATTCCCCCGAAAATTTCATCTATCCTTTTGCTTCCCACAACCGCCGGGTCATCAGGCGGGAGCGCCTTCTTGTCTGAATAATAGAATTCCACCCTTGACCCCGCTATGAAAAACACGGAGGCAAGGACCAGTATCAGCCCAATCGCAACCCATCTGAATTTAACGATTAATTTTGAAAGTTTCTTGAAATCAGGTATGAAACTCCGGTGCATAAGCCTTTCTATAGACCTGTCCATTGCGACTGTTACTACAGGGAGCAGTATGACAACCGTAACCAGGGAAATTGCGACACCCTTTGCCAACACCAAGCCTATTTCCCTTCCTATGCCGAAATCCATTATAAGCAGCGCCATGAAGCCCGCGATTGTCGTGAAAGCGCTGCCGAGTATCGCGGGAGCCGCCTTCCCCATCGCGCTTATCATGGCAGGCTGGCCCTCCACCCCGTTTTTTCTTTCCTCATGAAACCTGTGAAGAAGGAAAATCGCATAGTCCATCGACACCGCAAGCTGCAGGACTGCAGCCGCCGACAACGTCATGTTCGAGAGCCCGTCCGTGAAGAAGATGTTGGTTCCCATGTTGATTATTATCGCAATCCCGATAACCCCCATGAATATAAGGGGCTCCAGCCATGACTCGGTGCTGATCAGCAGAATGAGCAGTATAAGGATTGCGGCTACGGCCATATAAAGCGGCATTTCCGTCTTGGTTCTGGACATAAATGATTCGGATGAAACCGCCGCGCCGGTTATGTATGATTCCTTTCCGATAATATCCTTTATATCCGAGATTGCGTCATAAGTATCCGGGCTGTCGTTCTTATCCGAAAACTGTATCCTGAGCAAGGCATACCCGTCTTTATAAAAATTATCAAGGACGTTGGCGGGAATGTATGAAACGGGAATATTGATGTCAATCTCATCGTCAAGCCAATACACACTTTCAACACCGGTTGTTTCCATAATGCTTTTCTTCACCTGAACTATATATTCAAAGGATTCAGATTCCAAAAGAACCATTGCCGTCCCTTCTATACCGAACTTCTCTTCGAGCAAAACCGCAGCCTGTCTGGAATTGATTTCTTCCGGCATATAATCGGCATTGTCGAGATTTATGCCGACTTTTGTCATCAGAAATGCACATATTACAACCATGATCCCAAATATAACCATTATTGTTTTTTTAAATCTTAAAAAAACATTTGTCATTTTGCGCATAATGTTTCTCCTCTATGTCCCGTTGCCTGCTTGTCCTTATATCAACAATATTCTTTTTTAACATGCGAATATATTACCCATTGGAACATGAAGAAAATTGCAAAGGTGAATATGATATCACCTTGTGGGGTGAATCCCGGTTCAATGACTGCCTGCAATCATTTTGACATAGATTCAACACGACATTTATTTGGTATAATAACAATATATGATTCATTGGGGGAGTTATGGAATTTGATTTTGGTACTGTGGCATTTGCCTTCGGACTCACATTATTCGCGGGACTATCGACAGGGATAGGAAGTACAATCGCTTTTTTTGCCAAGAAAACAAACATGCGGTTCCTCGCAATTGCGCTTGGGTTTTCAGCCGGAGTAATGATTTATGTTTCGATGATTGAGATTTTTTCCAAGGCGAAGGACTCCCTGGTGGGTGAGCTGGGGTTAAGGGGAGGCTACTGGCTGACCGTGGCAGCATTCTTTGCCGGGATGTTCCTGATCGCCCTCATTGACAAGCTCGTCCCTGAGGTCGAAAATCCCCATGACATGCAGAAACTCGACAACGGTGATAAGCTTGACTCTCCCGAGGCGCGAAAAAAACTTATGCGTATGGGTATGCTTACTGCGCTGGCCATCGGAATCCACAACTTTCCGGAAGGTCTGGCGACATTTACCGCGGCCCTGAAGGACCCATCCCTTGGAATCGCGATAGCTGTTGCGATTGCCATTCACAACATACCGGAGGGTATAGCTGTTTCAATTCCGATTTATTATGCCACGGGCGACAAGAAAAAGGCTTTCAGATTATCATTCCTGTCCGGTGTTTCCGAACCTGTCGGAGCAATACTGGGTTATCTTATACTGCTTCCGTTTCTTAACGATGTTGTCTTTGGAGTTCTTTTTGCGTCGGTTGCCGGAATAATGGTCTTCATATCCATCGACGGACTGCTGCCGGCCGCAAGGGAATACGGGGAAGCCCACCTGTCGATATACGGCCTGATAGCCGGGATGATAGTCATGTCGGTAAGCCTTCTGTTGTTTGTATGATTGAACCGGTCACTTAATCGCCTTGTCCGGCAGGATGAATAAATCTCCGAAATAATAATTTATTTCATCAGGTTCAAACGGTATGATCCCGCTGTCGGGATAGAAAGTCATTTCACCGAAATACACTTTATTTTCAACGGAATACAAGTCAACTCTCACAAAAGGGTATTCTCCGCAAAGTGTTTTTGCGACATCGGCCATTTCTTCAAAGTTTCCCGGTTTCGGAAACTCGCATTCCAGGCAGGGCTTTCCTTTGAAGGTGTAAATCCGGTTCCAATCCATATCATATGCATTGTATCTGACTCCTTTCGGTTTATATCTTCCCGCACAGACGAAAACAACAACCGGACGGCCGCCGAAACAATAAAACTTGTAATCAATCAGCTCTCCTGCTTGTTTATTCTCAAGATACTTTTCACAAATAACCCTTGGTCTGATATCTTTGTAAGCCCATTCCCTGCCATGGCAATAGTGATTGGTCCTAAGCCAACGCCTAACGGTCTTCACAGCTTCGCCTGCTTCGATGTAATCCGCCTTTTTCTTTATAATGTTCATTCCGCAGCCGTGGGTTGCCTTTATTACATACTCAGGGGGCAGATTCTTAAAATCAGCCTCCGTTATATCATCCTTAATAAAATAAAGGTCATTCAGAATATGGCCCAGGCCTTTTTCCCTTACATATTTTCTGACTTCATATTTGTCGGCCAGCCCTGTCATCCCGGGCATTCGGTAATTGAGCTTGTACCATTGAAGTTTTTCGTCAAAAGTCACAGGATTTTTAATGTCAGGCAATTTGCCGTAAGAATAAAAATACAAGAGCCGCACATACAGCTTGTCGGGTATTGCGCGCAACAGGCAGCCGGGCACGGCATTCACTATTTTTTTAATGATTTTTTTATTCAAAACAATTGCGCCAGTTCCCTTTCCAGCAAATCAGCTTCCTTTATTTCCCATGTCTCAATGTCCATCAGCAGCGTCTTGAATTCCTGGCCCTTCAGTGGTATATTGATTTCCTTTCCGACAACCGGGAACTTCAGCATTGCATCAATTTTTTCTTTCAAAGGATTGAAAACCCTGAATACATATGCCTTTCCGTTCTCGCTTTTTTTGATGGCGGTTATCACGATTCCCTCGGATAATGCCTCGACTATTCTTTCGGGCTCCTTTCCATTCCCATTGGGGAAAAATGAAAGAAGCATCGGTTTTTCGTTTTTAACCTGGGCTTCCCTTTCCACTGCGATGAATCTTTCGGCAGATTCCCCTGCGTTGAAATAGAACTCGAAGTCATGCTCACCCTGGTCTATATAAGGTGAAAACCTGTCCTGCGGCATCAGGTAAATGTCCCTTTCCGAAAAATCCGATTTGCCGGCAGAATATCCGGGCGAACGGAGCATGGTCGCCCTTAGTTCACCATCAAGACAGTCTGATCCATAAGTACCTGTATTTATCAGGCTTACGGCCTTGGTCCCATCGGATACAATATTCCATTTATGGCTTACCATCTCATCTCCGTTTGCAAGCAATCTTTCCTGGCCATAAGCTGTCTGTCCGACAAAGTCGGCATTCCCAAGACTTGTCGGTATCGACATCTTAAGCATCTTCATCTTCTCGTTCCAGTATACTTTTGTCGTAACCTTGATTTCTGTCCCGTGCTTAGGCAGATAATACCTCTGGCATAAGGATGAATCATTGAATTTCATCACGACTTCAACGATTGACCTGACCTCGCCATCCTCTACGACCCTGATGGATTCAACCGGCTTTTCGATTATGCCCGAAAAATGATTTCCTTCCACGAGACTCATCAGATTGAAGCTTCCCTCTACGCGTCTGAAGTTCTTTTCCTTATGCGCCCACGAATTGTCGTCATCCGTTATTATTATCGGTAGAAACGCACCGCCTTTTAGAAAGTTGAAGCCGTCCCTGACATATCTGTCGATTGTTCCGGTCCTTGAATCTATTTCCACTTCTATTTCGCCGTTACTGAAATTTATTTTTCCGTTTTCAACCTTTAGGCCAAAATCGGGTTTTCTTTGTATCATTATAAGCTTTATGTCAAAACGGTTCATCGAATTCGGCTGCAGTTCCGCCGCAAATACGCTCTTTTTCCTCCAGTCAACATTGAAGTTCGATGATTCATGCTCGACCTGGCTGGGTATCTTCTCCCCGCGGTAGAATACTATCGGCATGGCAAACAATTCCTTGTTCTTGTTCTGGTCGGCCATCTGGAATTCACATTCAAAATTTCCGCTTATCGGATATGGGTGAGGATTATATGCCATGATAGGAATCATGCCGTCCTCCGCCTTTTCCTGTCCGGTGCACAATGCGATGAATGCCTTTGTTTTCAATTGCTTTAGTTCCAAAAGTGCATGTCCGGCAAGATTGATGCTGAACTCCTCAACCTCCGGTGTCGACGAACCGGGAAGTATGTCGTGGAATTGCAGCAGCATCAGGTCTTCCGCCGCTCTCTCGATTCTCTTCAACGGATATTCGTAAAATCCGTCTATTGCAACATGCGAAAACATCTTTTCCGTTACGAATAGCTCATTCTCGACTTTCCTGTGAAGCATCTTTATTTTTATTTGAGAGGTATAGCATCCTGTATACCTGGGATTCAGAATTCCTGAATATACAGGGAGAGTATCTTCCTTCGCCATCAGTTCGCTGAAATAGTTCTCGGGTGTTGAATGAAGGATATTCCATTCCGGGCTCTCCTCGTTCAGCCTGCTGATTTTTTCATAATCCACCCGCGATGGACCGCCTCCGTGGTTTCCTATTCCCCAGAGCACCAAGCCGGCTTCCTTGCACTCGTTTTTACTCATCCAGCCTTTTATCTTTTCATCTGCCTCGCCCCTGTGGGATTCATATGAATTGTATGCCCTGTGGGCTGTTATCGTGGATCCGCAGAATCCTTCCCATTTGAAGTCATCGCCAGGCAAATCAAGCATATCGGGTTCGGGACGACAGAAAAGATAGGAATCATAATTTGCCTTTCTCATTATTTCCACAAGACCCCTGCTGTGCCCAAATGCGTCAAAGTTTATTGCCGTAGTGGGTTCTACCCCGAATTTCTCCATGAAATATTTCTTGCCCAGCAATATCTGCCTGACGAACGATTCTCCCGATGGCATGTTGCAATCCGGCTGGAGATACCATCCGCCCATAATATGCCACCTATTTTCCAAAACAAGCTTCTGTATACGAGCGAAAAGCTCCGGATCATATTCCTCGACCCATTTATAAAGAAGCGCTTCGTTATGATTGAAAACAAAACCTTCATAGTTTTCACAAAAATCCGCAGCTATGCGGAAAGTCGAAAGTGTCTCTGCCACGCCCTCTTCTATTTCCCAAAGCCATACGGGATCGATGTGCGCGTTGCATACCAAATGTAAATTTTTCATAGATCAATCTCCCGGAATATTACTGAAATACATTATATAATCAGGGACAGCTGAATAACAAGGATTTTAAATTATTCAGCAACGGCGGCAGCCGGATGGACTGAAACAATCAAGATATATGGATTTCAGTCCATGTCCCTGATTATCGGCGAGCTGAATCAGGCAAGGCAAGGC
>JAWOIG010000087.1:0-4352 GCA_046484775.1 Clostridia bacterium
TGTAACCACAGGCCTTCCGGGTGTTCCTTTTTTTGTTGTAACTATTATTACGCCCGCATTACCCCTTGTACCATATATGGCAGCTGCAGATCCATCTCGAAGAACATCAATTGAAGCAATATCCTCGGGTGAAATTGTATTTAAATTACCTCCAGGAATACCATCTACGATAATTAAAGGAGAAGCATCTCCCTCTACCGTTGATATCCCCCGGAGCTGCATCTGAACGCCGGCTGGCGGGTCACCACCCGAGGAGCGTGAAATAGCAAGTCCTGCAATTTTTCCCTGTACGAGCTGCAGCGGCGACTGGCTTACTGCTCCCCTGTTGAAGTCCTCTTCCATGAGTTTTACATGGAGATGGTCAGGGGATTCGACTGCGTCGTTCATTTGTTTGAAGAAACGCCTGCCTTCGGGGAAGCTGATGAAGTTGATCGCCGCATAGTCAATGCAGGGTGTATAAAAGCCTTGGTCAATGCAATCAAACAATCGAACCCGCACACAAAGCTTATCTATATGTCGTCTGCAGGCGTAAACGGACCGACACAGAAATTCGCGCCTCCAGTAAATGCCTTGACCGAACTGAATCCGGTTTCAAAATATGCTGCAGGCAAGGCGGCGGCTGAAAAAGAGATTATTGATTCCGGAATTGATCATTGCATACTCAGGATGTCTGAAATATTCGCATCCCCCGGCAAATTCCCAGATGATATGCTTGGGATTCTGTTTGATCATCCCCTGGAGGCCAGGAATGAGGCGATAACCGATCTTGATGCCGCAAGAGCACTTGCAGCCGCTGCGTATGATTCATTGACATCGGGGAATGTAATGTCAAAAATATTATATATTGCGGGTGGCGGAGAAAATGGATGGCAGCTTATGAACAGGGAATTGATGCCTGCGATATTCGATGCAATGGGAATAGGAATGCTTGACGAGGAATGCTTTATAAAGGATTTGTCATCCTATTCGATGGATTGGTATGATACCGCGGAAAGCGGGAGACTGCTTGATTACAAGAAACACAGTTTCGATGATTATATCGACAGTGTAAGGGCACATACTCAAAAAGGCGGTGCAGCCATGAGGCTGATGGCGCCGCGACTAAAAAAAACCATGGAATCAATGTCACCGTACCGCAGCCGTGACTAGCAAAAAAATCGGAGGAATCTTGAAATGCCTTACAATTACAAAGCCATGAGGAAGAGAATAAAAAAAACTTATGCCGAAATTGAAAGCCATATATACAATAAGCTTGGCGTTCTCGAGGCAGAGGCATGGATCACCGGTGAGCCCGTTTCCTTTCCGGACAGAATGACAGGGGAAAAAGTCAGACTGAACAGAGGGGACAATTGGGGCGGGTTGTTCGACTGCGCTTGGTTTAATTTCAAGGGAGTGATACCGTCGCAATATATAGGCAGGGACATTGTATTCATAATCGATATCAGCGGAGAAGCCTGTATATTCGGCAAAGACGGAGAACCTCTTCAAGGCATTACGACCGCGGCATCAATGTTTGACAGGACGCTGGGTAAACCGGGTAAAAAAGTCGTTGAGTCGGGTAAACTGATAGATGGAAATGGCTCCGTTGATTTCTGGGCTGATGCAGGCAACAACGATCTCTTTGGCAATCAGCAGAACAACGGAACACTTGTCGAGGCTTATATCGCCGTCAGAAACAACAAGATCAAAAAGATATATTATGATTTTGAAGTTCTTCTTGAAATGCTTGATATCATTTCGGAAAACAAGGCCGGACACCACACGATACTTTACGCCCTGTACGAAGCCTCTCTTGTCTTTGATACTTATGATGATGATGAAGCCGAAACTGCATCCGAAATACTGCAGGCGGAGATTTCCAGAAGAAGCATTGACAGTCCGCTTTCAATCAGCGCAATAGGCCATTCACATATCGATCTTGGCTGGCTTTGGCCTATAAGGGAAACAAAGCGCAAAGCCATCCGTACCTTCGCCACCGTTCTTCTGAATATGGAAAAATATCCCGATTATATCTTTGGGGCAAGCCAGTCTCAGCTTTACCAATGGATAAAGGACGATTATCCACAATTATATGAAAGAATAAAACTCAGGATAAAAGAAGGCCGTTGGGAACCGCAGGGAGCCATGTGGGTTGAGGCGGATACGAATATAACCGGCGGAGAATCCCTTGTCAGACAAATTCTATACGGCAAGAAGTTTTTCAGGGAAGAATTCGGAATTGAGGCGGATACGCTCTGGCTGCCTGATGTATTTGGCTACAGCGCCGCGATTCCGCAGATTTTAAAGAAATCCGATGTGGACTATTTCATGACCATAAAGATTTCCTGGAATGATTTCAACAGATTCCCGCACCATACATTTTTCTGGCAGGGAATCGATGGTTCACGTGTTCTGGCGCACATGCCGCCCGAAGGAACCTACAACAGCAGCGCCGCTCCGAGGGCCGCCGCAGACGCCGAAACCAATTTCAGCGAAAAGGGCATATCCGGGGAATGCCTGCTTCTTTTTGGCATCGGCGACGGAGGGGGAGGACCGGGCGAAGAGCATCTTGAAAGGCTGGAACGCATCAAGAACCTGCAGGGACTTCCTCCTGTAAAGCAAGGCCCGTCAGCTGACTTCTTCAAAAGGATATCCGGGGATTCCCCCAAGTTGAAGACCTGGGTCGGAGAGCTGTATCTTGAACATCACCGCGGGACCTATACTTCCGAAGGGCGCAGCAAATATTACAACCGGCTTCTCGAAAAACAACTTCGTGATTTTGAAATCATTTCTGTAATGAACGGAATTGAATATGATATGGGTGAAGTAGAGGAAATCTGGAAGGAGATCCTTTTATACCAGTTTCATGACATTCTGCCCGGATCTTCGATCAAGCGTGTCTATGATGAAAGCATAGAGAGATATGCATTGCTTTCGTCGCGTCTTTCCCTTATGACTGCAGAAGCTGCTGAATGCCCCACAGACAATGTTTCGGAATGCTCCGTTGTCAACACCCTTTCCCGCAAGAGAACAGGCTGGGTTGAATGCAATGGCATATGGAAACACATTGAATCGGAGGGAATTTCTTCATCCGAAGTATTGTTTCTGGAAAGCGACGAACCTGAGACCATTTACTTCCTTGAGGATGCGATAGGAAACGGCTTTCTTGAAATCCGATTCAACGAAGATGGAAATATATCTTCCGTATATAATAAGACTGCCTGCAGGGAATATATTGCGCAGGGAAATGCTGCGAATGTTCTTTCTGTATTCAGGGATGACGGCGACGCCTGGGACTTCCCTCATGATTACAAGTCTTGTGAAGCGGAAAAACCGGGACTGATCTCATTCCGTTACGGAATATCGGGACCGGAGGTCTGGAGGGAAAATATCTACAAATTCGGGAATTCCCTGATAACTCAAAAAATAGTCCTGACGGATGGCGGAGTAAGAGCGGATGTCAGGAATGTCATTGAATGGAATGATCCCGGCTTTATGCTTAGAGCGGGTTTCCCCATCGCAGTTTCCTCCGGCGAACTTACCTGCGGCATACAGTTCGGATATATAGGCAGACCCTCCCATGAGAATACAAGCTGGGATATGGCGAAGTTCGAGGTATGCGCGCACAACTGGGTTGATATCTCGCGCGGAGATTTCGGGTTCGCGCTTCTGAGCGATTATAAGTACGGTTTTTCCTCGGGCGAATCCTTTGTGGACATTTGTCTGCTGAGAAGTACACGTTATCCCGATGCCGCGGGAGATCTTGGAAGACATGAGTTCACATATTCACTGTATCCGCATCAGGGCGGACATATCGAGGGAAGGGTGATTGAAGAAGGGATGGACCTGCAGTTTCCGATGTATGTCTTCAATACCGGGCACAAAAAGGGAAATCCCGGAAAATTACAGTTCATCAGGACAGACAGGGAAAACATCATGATTGAAACCATGAAGCAGGCAGAAGACGGAAAAGGTATCATCATAAGGCTATACGAGTCGTACGGAAGGGAAACCAACGCAACGCTAACAACCGCAGGGACTGCATCCTCGATATATGAGACCAACCTTATCGAAAGAAACCTGAGCCTTATATGCAGGGACACGAACGAAGCAGCACTTTGTTTCAAGCCTTTCGAGATCAAGACGATAAGGGTGGAATCCATATAATAAAACGGCATTCATGAAGTTGTTTTTACTGCGATTTTCATAAAAAAAGAACCACCTTGGCGGTTCTTGTATTCTGTGGCGTGCCTGAGGCGATTCGAACGCCTGACCTACGGATTAGAAGTCCGTTGCTCTATCCAGCTGAGCTACAGGCACAAATGGAGCGGGTGATGGGAATCGAACCCACACGACCAGCTTGGAAGGCTGGA
>JAWOIG010000094.1:0-10061 GCA_046484775.1 Clostridia bacterium
TTATCACGTCAGGGCAAACATAGGATCAAAGTAAACGAAAAGTTCGATTTCGCTGATAACGATTGGTTTCAGCACGAAGGGAATTTCACCTCTACTAATAGCCTGGGAGAACTTATTTTGGTAAATGAAAACGGAAAAGTTTCAAGTCAGAATTTGAACCTCGCTCAAAACCATAGAATAGACGCCACCGCCAATTTACTGGTTAGTTTATCTGAAAACATCCTCAAAATTAGAGATAAGGAGCTTAGCCTGGACTTCGGGTTGTATACCGAACCACAGATCTTTCTGGAAAACAATAAATACTACATTAGTGTAACCGATCTACAAACCCAGAAGGTCTATGTATTTGACAGTAATGCTGATTTATTACCAGGCTTCCCGGTGTACGGCACCTCAAGCATTGATCTTGGTAATATAAATATTGATAATGCTCCTGAATTTGTGGTGAAAGGAGATAAAGGGGAAATATTAATCTATAGTTTTTAAAATTACCTTGTAATGGCTTAAATTCAGGTCCCGGGAGTTTTTAAAAATTTTGTAACTCCCTTCATATTAAATTCCCTAACTATGAAGAACTTTACCACATCCGTTTCACTTATTTTACTGTCGCTACTACTTCTTGGAGTTCCTGAAATTTCCTGTGCACAACAGGAAAAAAAAGGTTCCTTATTTATAATCGGGGGTGGTTCCAGACCACCGGAAATGATTGAAAGAATCATCCTGGAATCGGGGATTGATAAGGAAGGTTATGCTGTAATTCTTCCCATGTCCAGTGCTGAGCCGGATTCGGCCGTATTTTACGCCAAAAAACAATTTGGTAAATTCAATCTGGATAATATCTATGGATTGCATTTCACGCAAGGCCAAGAAGCTTCAGAAGAAAAGCTGGATTCTTTAAGAAAAGCGAGTCTGATCTATATTTCAGGAGGAGACCCCTTGAGGGCAAGTATCTTTTCCCCATTATTGATTTCGTAATCATGGGCTATCTGCAAAAGCTGAGTGGATTTTCCGGCATTCATCACTGCATATCTGTAATATAGTTTGGGCATCCTTACCTCCGGGATATTTTTCAACGGATAATACGGGTAATGCATGTATAAAAACCGGTACATTGCAGACCCTGCAACAAACCAATGCGGCTTATCCGGTGTATCATAACCAATTATAACAACACGCCCGCTGTTTTTCCATATTATAGAGAAGCCGCTTGCGGCGCGCTCTTATTTTAGCCGCCCGTTCTTCTCCATAGCAGAGCGCAGTTCGTTGCACTCGAAGGCCATAGCCATTCCGAATGCTTCAATTCCCGCATCATAGGGAGCACTGCATTTCATGATTTCTTCGAACAAAACAGGCGAAGATGCCATCCTCAGGCTTTCAATGCGGGGATTCAAAAATGCCGCAACAAGCACAGCGATTCCTGCATTTCCATATGAAACCGCGTTTATTTTTTTCTCCGCAAGAAGCAGGCTTTGCATAATATCATTTATTCTCATTTCCATGAGCGATGTTCCGCACATGATTGCATCACTGTTCATTTTATGGATTGTACCATACATGTCACAATAGGGCGCGTTGTTTATCTGCGCTCCCTTGACCGCGCCTGTTCCCCTTACATCGACGACGAATACATCCCCTCTGTTTAGCATGGCGGCGATATCCTTCCTGTGGACGGCCATCTCAAGTGTTCCATCTTCGAAAAACATGTATGTCACATAACCGGTGGGCTTGCCGTTTATATAAATTCCGGAGTTTGATACTTCCTCCTCTGCCAGCCAAAACACTTTTTCCGCCATGCGCCCTTCGAAATCGAATGGATTGATTCGTTTTTCCAATGGGCGCTTTTTCTGCTCCCTGATGTTGAATACATGCCGCACCCTGTCTTCAAGAGCTTCGTTTCTGGTGATTCTTTTAATGTAATCCGAGTAAATCAGCTTGTCCAGCGACAATGCGTCGTCAAACTCCCAAAGGACCTGACCGCTGCCCGTGCATTGCAGTTCTTCTTCACCTAAAATGTGCTCATAAGGATTTATATCCTTGTTGCCCGGCCTGTTGAAAAAGTGCTCCGTGAAAAACTCCGTTGTAGCCTGCCTCAGCACATCCGACAATCCATGCATTTCCTTATCTATGACAATGCCGGCATTTTCTTCCTTCCCATAAAGCGCATATATTTTTTTTGCTCTCTTGACCGAATAGAGCGCTCCCTCTATCGGGAAAAAGTCATATTGCTGGCTTAACACCATGAACGGCTTTGGAGCAAAGCAACTTATAAAGTCTCCATAATCAAGTCCGAATCCCATGCAGTCGAATATATTCTGCTCGCTGTCGTGTGCATGACCCTTCACAATATACTGTTTCCTGCCATTAAGGTAACATCCTGGCGCCGCGGCCTTTATCCTGTCGTCCACAAGTGAAATATAGGAAGTCTGTGTTCCGCCTCCAGAGTTGCCGGTCGCTCCGATTTTGTTTTTATCGATGAAATCAAGAGATTCAAGGAAGTCCAGGGCCCTGATCAGATTCCAGATGAAATACCTTGCTATGTTCATTCCTGCCAGCGTACAGCTCAATCCCATGTATGAATGTTCATGAACTCCCCAGTCGATATCCTCCCTGTCGGGCAGCTGGATCATCTCTCCCTGCCCGGGAGGGTCGACGCACAGAACCGCCATGCCGTTGAGCACCAGCTCGACCGCCGCCAGCTGGTAAGTGGGTTCGGCTTTAGCCGGCTTGCTGTGTCCGCAGGAAAATAGAATTGCGGGAACAGGTTTCTCAATATTGTCGGGAATGTACAGATTGGCCGTTACATAAAATTTGTTGATACTTTGGAATATCAATTTTCTTATCGTGTAACCCGCCTTTTTTATGTCTCCGGTATATATCGTATTGAGTTCGCATTTTTCAAAATCAAGCCCGCCTATCGATTCGAGGAACCCTGCCTTTATCTCCCGGCTTTTTTCCTCCCACTCGATTACCGTCTTTATTTCGTCCTTTGCCTTTTCTTCCTTTTCCAGTTTTTTTATTGCTTTTCTGACAATAAAATCATTCAGCTCATATTCCGGGTTTCTGTACCCATCCAAAAATCTTTCGAACATAACCACCTCCCGGCCCCCTTTTTATCAAAGGGCGTCCCGCTTCCTGCGTTTACCAGCAAGCTCAATATAAATTTTCTCAATGTTCCGGCACATCGCATGCGCCGTATATTTCATATTATATTCCCTTGCCGCATTTTCAGAAAGCCTGTCATATTCCTGCCTGTCGGACAGTATCTTCAATATGGCCTGTGCAATTGCCGCGGAGTCTTTTACCGGTACAATCAGCCCGGTTTCGCCGTCGGACACCTGGTATGGATTCCCTCCGTAATTTGTAGCAACAACCGGTTTCCCAAGGCTCATCGCCTCCAGTATCGAGATGCTGGAGGCTTCCGTACCATATGAAGCATTTACAAAAACATCGATGATATTTACGACTTCCGAGACATCGTCAAGAAAACCTGTAAAAATTAAATCGCCTTCCATGTCGGCTCCCATGTCCTTCAATTTCTTTTCCATGCTTCCGCTGCCGGAAACAATGAATTTGATCCGGTTGTTCCCGGCAATGCATATTCTTGCAGCTTCGATGAAATATTGCAGCCCCTTGTCCGGCTCCAGTCTGCTTAAGGTACCTGCAACGCGGTCTTCCTTTGCTATCCCGTATTTTCCCCTTATGGCTTCCTTTTCATCAGGGGATAGTTGTTTCAGCGGCTCCGCTCCGTTCATCATAACGCGTATTCGTTTTTTTGAAATCCCCGTGTCCACCAGGTTTTGGGCGGCCGCCGGCGATATGGCTATGACCGCATCTGAAAAAACAGCGGATGCTATTCTTCCGGCGATTTTCCCGGGAAGACTTTTCATTAATACCGACGGCGGATAGACACAATGCCGCGTATATACTATCCTGCACTTCCCATACATACGGGCGGCTATCCTTGATGTAAAGCTTGCGTGGGTATGGACTATATCCGGCTTTAGTTTCTTAAAGAGCCTGATCATGGGAAATATGGAGAATATGTCCAAGGACTTTCCCTTTAGCCCGTCGAAAGCAACTACAGTTGCATGTGTTTTCTTAAGAATTCCCGCAAGCGTGCTTTTTCTCGGGAGAACGACGCAAATGTCGAATTTTTCTCTGTCGAAGCAAGAAAGATAGTTCTCCAAAACCTTTCCCGCTCCTCCAATGTTAGTGTCCGTTATTACATGTACGATTTTAATCCTGCTCATTTTCAACCACACTTTCTTTTCCGCCGGCCAGCGCATATGCATATGCAAAGGCGATTATTATCCAGAACATAAGATAAACACGGAAATTATAAAAAACATTGTCAAACATGCCCTGTACAATGAAACCTGTCAATGAGGCCGCCAGGGCTGCGCCCAGATGCAAATCAAATCCTCTTTTTTTCAGGGTCGTTGATATGCTGTTTTTATATCCGGTCAGCAATACCCAGATTAATCCCAGCATTCCCGCAATACCGGTTTCACTTAATACATGAAGAAAAAGATTATGTGCATGTGGGGCGGGGACTCCGTTGTATGCATATATCGAATAAATGCCGCTGAAAGCCTTGGGCCCGAGGCCAACTCCCGTAAACCAGTAATCCCTGAGCATCGAAAAGGTTCCGAGCCATATATATAGTCTGTAAAGGGATGACGAATCCTCAAGGTTGCCAACGCTCATTATCCTTATGAGCACGGATTGCGGAAGCACGAAAGGCATTATGACTAGGGCAATAGGCAAAAACCACAGGAACCGCCTGTCGGCAATTATAAAATATAGGATGATTCCGACGGCAAGACCAATCCAGCAGCCCCGCGACATTGTCATCAACAGGGCGGCGGCAAGAAGAATACCGGTTCCCATCCAGAAAATCTTATAAATCTTCCTGAAGGATCCGAAGAACAAGGCAAGGCATAAAGGAATTACAAGGATCAGGTACTCTCCATATACATTAGGATTTTCAAAAGTCGA
This sequence comes from Clostridia bacterium, assembly GCA_046484775.1. GTDB lineage: Bacteria > Bacillota > Clostridia > DUPQ01 > DUPQ01 > JAFGQE01. Next base: position 4,999 of record JAWOIG010000094.1, read on the forward strand.
ATAAATCCTGACCATCCCTTCAAACATTTCAGAGTCAATCCATCCGATCTCTATGTTTCCCGACAAATACTGGTACACGCCTATTATTCCGGTTCCCAGCGCTGCAAGCACCGCTGAAAAAACAAATGTCTTCATTAAATATCTGGTTCTGACAAGAATGATGAACAGGAAGACCACCGATATGAAAAGCATATAGATCAATGCTATGGGGAGGCTGTCGGCAATGGCAAAGGAGATGACTCCTCCCGACAGAACGATGAAAATGAATACAAGGGAGGCCCTTCCTTTTAGGAAGGCTCCTTTAAGCGATAATTTCCCTGTCATGGCATTTAGCAAAACCCCGGCCCATATGACGATTATCAATCCTGCCGCTGCCGTAGTCGGAATAAATGCCAGTAAAAGAACCAGTGCGGCAAGACCGGTGACCGGCCGGGCAATCACAAGCGGCACTCCCAGGATCAGGGCGATTGCAGCAGCGGCATAAAAAGGCGGGAGAAGCACAGGAATGGTGCCGGCCAGGATTCCGAACATGATGGGTATAACATAATGTCTGTGGGTTTCGTCCTCATGTCTCCCACAATTTTCGAATGCGGGATCCGTTTTACCGAAAATTATCCTGAAAGTCATGCTTTTGCAAATTAGCCCTGACAGTGTATTCCCGGACAGAAACAATAGCAATGAGACAACTCCCAGAAAAGTTGTTGCCGCAATGGTAAAAACAGATATTTCTGTAAAAATTGCAGACAACAGCAAATATGCCGCAGCCGCGGCTGCCGTCGCAAGTCCTAGTGTTCTTGTCTGCTGCAGATGGATTCTGTAAAAGAAGTCATGGATACTTGTCAAAATAACACTGCTTCTCAAGACAGCTGCCAGCCGGTTGTTTGCCTTGGTTAAAAAACCAGCCGCTTTCCCGGTTGCAGATGCCAGTATTCCATATGCCATGCTTTTCCTTGTATCCGCGTTTTCAAAATCAACCGGTTTCGTAAAATATCTGTAAAGAAAACTTGCCTTGACAACTCTTGTAATGAAATTCGATATAGTTGAAAACAGCCGGTATGAAAAACTGCATCGTATCATTTCACCGGTTCTCCGCCTGAGGCCGGACAGGCCATTGATTATAAAGCTGTTCATCCGTCCGTCCCCCCCTTTATTTTTAACGCCGCCCATTTATAATAGTATGCGAATGTCGGCGATTTCAGCAATGCCATGGAAATCAGATAAACGATTGCCCCGGAAAGCACGGCAACCATTGTCAGTGAAAGCCTTGGCCAGAACTCCCTGGCTGCCGTATCAATTGCCATGACTTTGATAAAGTATATGACAACTCCCATAAAAAGCGCCGACAACAGGCTTCTGAGCAATTCCCCGATGCTTCTGCCCTCCAAAAGACCATTCATTTTTTTATTGAACATGAATACCAGGGTTATTGCCGCCGTCGTTATGCCGATTGAAAAGGACAGGCTTATATAGCCTATTCCAAGATCCAGCCAGAATACCGCCGCCGCCGACAATGCGAATGTCACTGCCAGCGCAATCAGGGAAGCAATTGTCGGGGCAATCACACTTCTCGTGGCATAATATGCCTTGGATGTGATTTCATATAGCGAAAATCCGAATATCGCCAGCGAAAACCCGGCAAAAGCATTTGATGTAAGTCCGGATGCTGCTTCATTGAAAGCTCCTCTTTCATATACGATTGAAATCAACGCCGGACTAAGCAGGAATGCCGCCAGTGCAAGGGGAAGGATAAAGAAACAAAGATTTTCAAATGCTCTCCTGTAAGTGTTTTTATAATCTTCGGTAATCGCATCATCCGCCTGTCTTGACATAAGCGGGAAAAGGTAATTCATCATGGCAAAGACAAAGATTCCCGCCAGAATCAAATACAATCTGTTGGCATATTTGATTGCCGCCACCGATTCGTTCCCGGCAAAAGATGCAAAGGCACCCAGCATGAAGAGCGATACGGGCTGAACCCACGAACTGACAAGTATCGGGAGCGCCATTTTTGACACGTTCCTGATTCCCGGGTCCTTCAGACTTATGGAAGGAGTGTAGACAAATCCCTTTTTTCTGATGAAAGGCAATTGTATCAATGCCTGCAGAGCCCAGGATAAAAGGAATGCAAACGCCAGTCCTGTTATGCCATAACGTTTGTTCAGAAAAATCAAGTATCCTATTGTTATGAGGTTGGGGAACAGGCTTATCATTGCGGGAATGGTAAAATGTCTCATGGACTGCAGGATGCTTATCATGGAGAAAGTCAGACCGGCCAGGATTGCAGTCGGAAAAAGAATGACAAGAAGATGCGACGCGAGCTCACGCACCTGTAAGCTCCCTCCCGGCAGAAAGAGCGCTATGAGCTGGTCTGAAAAGAGCATGCCCGCCACTGCCAGAGCCGTCGTCAATATGAAGATCAGGTTTATGAATCTGGATGCAAATAAAAATCCACCGGAATCATCGTCATTTTTCAGATATTTGTTGAATACGGGTATGAAGGTGGATGTAACAGCCGCCCCGAAAGCAAGGTCGAAAAATTTCAACGGAATGTCGACTGCTGTGGAGAATGCCGCCGCCTCCAGTCCCGCGCCATAATAACCGGCAAGGAAAACCTCCCTTGCGAGGCCAAGGAGTTTGCTTACAAGTGTTACGGCCATCATGAAGCCTATTGTTCTTACGGCTTTCCTGTCCATCCCCGTACCACCGAATCCCTTTCAAGAAGATCAATGGCTATCCTTGCGTTTTCCGCTGACAGCGCCCTAAGCCGGACCATGTTTTCCCGGCATCTTTTTTCATATTCGCCCCTATTGGCCATTATGTGGTCTATTGTCCTGCTTATCTCTTCAAATTGCAGGTTCTCAACCAATCCCCCGTCGACTTGTTCCATCATTTCGATAAAATACCTGACTTTGGGATCGTAAACAATGCCGATTCCGGGTGTTCCGGTCAGCGACGCATATATGAGCGAGTGGAGTCTCATTCCCACAAGTATTTCCGCCTTTGATATAATGCTGATAAGGTTCATTGCGTTGCTCTCGTCTTTTACCAGCAATGCGTGTTCTTTCATCCTTTGTACTATATCCTCCGAAACCCTTGTGTCTTTCTTTATGTTCATGGATATGAAAACCGGCAGAAGTCCATGCTTAATCGACATATAATCCCCGATTTGAGCAAATACGGGCGAGAAAACGTTTTCAAGTCCTTTCCAGGGGCGGACCGAAATAACAACTGTCTTTTTATCCGACGGAATCCCATGTTTTTCAAGTGCCTCCCTGACACGATCCTCCTCCGGATTTTCAAAACTCATTACAGGATCGGCGGTAATGCTTATGCTCGGTTTTGAAACGCCTATTTCCCCAAGCATATCGTATGAATTTTTTTCCCTCACAGTTATGATGTCCGCCTTGTCAAGGACCTTTGCGGCTATTGCGACCGACGCCTTTCTTTTCAGCGGTCCGATTCCATTGGCATACATCATTACTTTCAGTCCTCTGTACTTTGCATAATTCATCAAGCCCGTATAATACAGCATGGACTGGAAGCTTGTGAGGTCCTGTATCAAGTTCCCTCCCCCGCTGATCAGCATTCCGGTTTTACCGAATGCCCTGGCAATGGAAAACGGATTGGTTCTTCCTATGGAAGCGACGCCGTGCCCTGCAGATGTCTCTGAAGGTCGTTTTGAAAGAACCAAAAGCCTTATGTCGTTTTTTATTCTCTTCAGATCCTTGATTATTGACGAAAGCATGGCCTCGTCACCACTGTTTTCAAACCCATAATATCCTGATATGACGGCATGATAATAACCGGGCGGTGATTTCATCTCGCCAAATGCCCTCCCGTATAGCATCACGGCATCATCGGTCATTTTAGAGACTGTGTAATGCTTCTTAACCGTTTCATGGTTCAGCTTAGCATTTCTATCCCTTGTATCCGCGGAGTCATATAATAATATTATGTCCGATTTCAATTTGTCCGCTTCAGGTTCGGCCATTCCCCGGCAAGTCATGTTGGTTTCTATCGCCTTGTCCCTGTTCTCTTCATCCATTATCCCAAGGTACCCGAAATCGCCGCAAAGCAATACGGGAATCCTCATTGCCATTGCTTCCAGCGCCGCCCTGCTTATTCCCGCGAATATATCTGTTGCGGACAGAATCTTTTCAACATCGCTTCTCGGACCCGTCATCGTTATAAGGTTCCGCCCGCTCTTTTTATTTATTGTGGAAGCTTTTTCACTCAATCTGCCATACAGGCTGCCTCCTCCGACTATAAAAATCCTAAGGTTTTTTATTTTTTCGCTTAAACCCTGGGCAATATCCATTAAAAGAAATACTGTTCGTGAGCTCCCCTTGTCAAGGCGGCATATTGTAGTCAATATAAAGTCATCTTTCTTAATGTCATATTCTCTTAAAATACCGATCTCCGGCTCCCTTGGATAAAAGACTTCTTCATTTATTCCATTGACCGTAAGCTCAGCCCTCGCAGGATCATAATTATAATTCTTTATCAAATACTCGTTTATATCCTTGCTTATAGATAGAGAGTGGCTTCCCCAGCGGGTGAATGCCCTGAAGAAAACCGATGTCCTGAATTCGGCATGCACGGTCGTCACAAAAGGAACATTCAATTCCTTGCATAGGATGCTGCACAGGAAAGCCGGTATCCTCGCATGGGCGTGAACTATGTCGATGCAATCCATTACTATTATCTTCCTTAGCATCCTGTATGAAGTTATGAGGCTGCCCGGACTTTTTGTATGCAGGGGAACCTTGATGTGCCTGACCCCGGCTTTCTCGATTTCCCTGACAAAAACACCTCCGTTTGAGGCGACCCAGACCCTATGGCCATAGGACGCAAGCTTCTTTGCGAGTTCGAAGACATGAGTCTCGGCTCCGCCTATGTCAAGGGCCATAGGGTTTGGGTCGTCTCAAACGGAGGTGTTTTTGTCAGGGAAATCGAGAAAGCCGGGGTCAGGCACATCAAGGTTCCCCTGCATACAAAAAGTCCGGGCAGCCTCATAACTTCATACAGGATGCTAAGGAAGATAATAGTAAGGGATTGCATCG
>JAWOIG010000225.1:0-45810 GCA_046484775.1 Clostridia bacterium
AAAGGGTGCACTTAAATAATTCTGCAATTCCTTAAAGGGTGCCCTTAAATAATTCCGTAATTCACTAAAGGGTGCCCTTAAATAATTTTGCAATTCCTTAAAGGGTGCCCTTAAATAATTCTGCAATTCCTTAAAGGGTGCCCTTAAATAATTCTGCAATTCCTTAAAGGGTGCCCTTAAATAATTCCGTAATTCACTAAAGGGTGCCCTTAAATAATTTTGCAATTCCTTAAAGGGTGCCCTGAAAATCATAATGTGATATCATTCGGTTATGAAGAAGGCAGCCTTTATTTTTTTGATTGCCGCGGTTATTTTCTCCATGTTCTGGTTTTATTACCCTTTCAGGAGCATTCTCATGATGTCCGTATATTCGGCGATTCACAGACAGGACAGCATAATGAAGCAGGAAGGCTTTTCGGTTGAGATTCCCGGTGGCGCAACCACGCCCGGAAGGGACTGGTTCGTGATGCCGATGACATACAATGCCGATGTTTTCAACGGCAGACACGGCAGCGAGACCGACATGTCCATAATCTATAATTTCCCGGCCTTCAACCCGTTGACCCGTACCAATTCCTTTTACGAATCCGATTCCGGATACTGCTCCGCATTTTATGGCGCATATATATTGCGAACAGATGACGAAACACCATATGGATTCACGAAGGCCGGAAACCCGGATACAAGTGAGGTTCTTGCCGCTTTTAAATACGATTATGCGGTGCTTGTGCTGGAAAGCCTGGGTTGCACGGATGCCATGTTTGAGGTCATTGATTATGAGACTGGACTTGCCGCTTACATTGGTTATGATGGCTGGACAGTAATGGACGCGCACCTTTTAACAAACAGCGTGTCCCATTCCTATGTTGAAAGCAAAAGAAGCTACCTTCAATTCGGAAGGCCTTTGGACGACCCGCCGGAGGATTTCCCCGTAATGGAGATGAACGGAAGGCTTTATATAAGATATTTTCCTGAATTCGGCTGCACGGTCGCCATGTATATTGTTGCACCTGACAAGGACGTGTTGGAGAAATGCGACAATGAACTGCTCGGCAAGAGCATGCTGAAAATCAAGCGCTGACTTTTTCCGGGCGATTCTTCATATATTGATTTAATTTGCAATTTGCCTAGGGTGATTCTTTTATTTGCGATGGTCCCGGCACCCTCTGTTCAGCGGGAGGCATTGACTCGAACGGCCTGTGGGGCTCCGTCTGATACCAGTAGGCTGTGGAAGACCAGTCGTCCCCCCTGTCGTTGGCATGACCGTGCTCTATGCTTACCCTGATATTTTTTTCAAATGGCACCGGGTCGACCGCATGATACCTGTAGACGCATACCTTGCCTGCGTTATGATGTCCGTTGCCTCCGTCGTCCACTTCACTCCAGGGTTGGCCGCAATAAAGATGGGCGGCTTTTTGCATGCCCCATGCATGGCAAAAATAATCCTCCGTCCCTGTGCCGTGCAGGTCTGGCGGCCACTCGCCGGGATCGTCCCTGTCGACGAATATCATGTCGTCGCCCTCACCCCACCATCCGCCTTCGATGTTGTCGATGCTCATGTTGACACCGACATATGTTCCGCGACCCTCGGCTTCAAGTATCAGGTAATTGTCTTTGTCGCTCAGATTCCTGCCGTTTTCCGCCCTTACGATGGGATTTCTCAGGCATCTCCTCCAGTTTGCATGCAGGTACATTGCCTCTTCGGGAAGCTCCTCATGCTTTTGATAATCTATGTAGAAATATGTTATTGATTGTTTTTCCAACTCGTTGACCAGCTCAATCCTGGCTTTTTTTCTAAATGGCATCGGAATCCAGCTGTTCATCGCGACCCTGGGACTTTCGGTCCCCTCGATCGGCCTGTTGCAAGCGGCGCTGAAAAAAACACTTTGATATGAATATGCCCTCGCATGTCCAAGCCCGAAAAAATCACCTATGGGAGCCTGGACAGACGGATCTTCCTCATCATCCCAGAAAATTCTGATTACCATTTTTCTCAGAGTCAGGGAATCGAAATCCCGTGTGTCGTCCGGCCCCCATTTCCCGAATGATGTCAGCCATATGTGGCTGATTATTCCCGGGCCTTCAATTTCCGCGATTACCCTTGTCTCCCCGGGTTCAAGTTTTATCGAGTCGTTGTTTCCTCCGCTTCTGTCGAAGGAGCTGACTCTTGCGGCCTTGAAATTTTTCCATAGATAAATAGATTCAAGCATAAACAACCCCTACTCTATTTTTACAAGAACGGCGCATCTGAGCCATCCGGTTTGCAGCCCCTTGCCTTCGTCGTACATTTCGATTCCCGTGAATACAAGCCTGATGCCAATCCCCTGCACATCAAAATCGAATGTAAGGTCATCAAATGTAATAACGCCTTCATTTGCAATCCATTTTTCCTTTATTTCAGGAATGAAATCATACAGGTTGCGCGTAAAGACAACCACGCCGTCAAGTTCAACGTCAAGCATAGCCGCGCTCTGCTCCATCTGGAACTGGAACGACAGCGTTCCTGCGGGTGTCTCCATCGATGACTTTTCCCAATTTTCAGTATCCCAGAGATAATCAAACCCGGAAATATCCAATATGCCGCCTGTGTTCTTCTGATTGATCGATATATAGTCCCTATCCTCTATATCCAAAGGCCTTTCCTCGTAATAATAGAAATAATCAAAACCCATTACCTTTCCCATATCGCCGATTGAGAAATCGTCGGGAAGATAATCCGCCCCCTTCAGGCCATAAACCGATTCAAGATATTCCACCTTCGAGGAAATCTGTCCCTTGGTTTTGTCGCTTATACCCGGATCCGCCTTTACGACCATTCCGTTCGATATCATGTTGTTTTCTACAAGCAGTTTTTCAAGTCGGTTGGTCTGGCTGATTCTTCCGACAGCAATTGCATTCCAGGGACCCACGACGCTGAGCATGGCGATAACCGCAAGGGACACCGTTATTATCCGCGTATTTCTGTTGCTGTAATTGACTATGCTCAAATAAACCATGACTCCCAGCATCCAGATTCCGGCGGCGCCAAGCAGATACCTGTTCATGGTCAGTCCATATGCGCCTACCCTTATGCCAAGCGATATGAACAGCAGAATGATCGGAATGATGACGACCCTTGGGAACCATCTTCCGAATACGGATGCCCACTTGCTCCCTTCATCCATCCCGTGAAGGAAATACATTGCAACGGTTCCTATTAGCGCATACCAAAGCACCATGTTTCCCACCACCCCGTCCGGCCATTCCCATACAAATAGAATACGAAGAACATAGATGTAGAAAACCGCGCTATATGCCGTAAGAAGCGGCGCAATCACATATATTACAAGTATCTTGAAGAATTTATATATCCTGTCGGGTTCCAGAACTTCCGATTTTTCGGGTATCCCGCCGAAAAAGAACATCGGTGCGAAAAATCCCGCTGCCAGGACAATTGTATCGAGGTATAGTTTTTCCTCCACATTGACGCCAAGCAACTTCTCTATCGCAAACAGAATCAGGGAAATCCCGCCCCATATAACAAGGGTGTAAACTACGGTTATAGCTAACCGCCATCCCACGAGGGTCGAGTAAACCTCCTGGAAAGGTGTTTTCTTTCGAAATACCGCTGTCATGAACAGGACAAATGCAGCCAGAAGCAAGGCCGCCAGCCTGACCATTTCAATCTGCTCCCGACCTTCGAAATTATTGAACAGGTACATTGCGTAAAAAAGCGTTCCGCAGCCGAATATAATCCAAAAGAATATCCGGTTTCTTTGCCTTGGCTCGAATTGATCGAATATTGTCTTCATGGACAGTGAAACGACAGCCCCTAGTATAAGGGATAGAATGACGGATGTCAGCAACCGCTCGGTGGATATGCTCAAATCCTCATTATGGATCAGCACAACTCCGATTCCGGCGGCCAGCGCCGCATAGGATATCGCCACGGGAAATCTTCTCATTCCATTGCTGAGCTTGGTGCGCGTAGACTTTATTATAGACAAATATCTCTTATTTCCTTCCATTTGACTGCCCTCCCCTGATTCCCTGCCTGCCCATCTTAATACATGTCCATTATACCATTATTACCTGGGCGGCATATAACCCCACAGCCCGGCATGCAGTTTTCATATAGCCGGGCAGCCTGTTTCTTTGATTTGTTCATTTGTCGAAAAGGTAGTTTTCGATTATATTGCGAAGTTCCTCTATCCCCTGCTTTTTTGTGGCCGAGCATATGGCGAACGGCGTCTCCCGGGCAAGCTCCAGTTCCCTAATTATTTCAATGGCATGGCTTCTGTAGCTTCCCCTTGTTATCTTGTCGCTTTTAACCGCACAAACGGCATATGGAATCCCGCTTTGTGTCAGCCAATGCGCCATATCCTTGTCCTGCGCGGAAGGCTTGTGCCTTATGTCTATCATCAGTATTATCAGTTTCAGCTGTTCCCTGTTTTCAAGATATGTATCCGCAAGGCTTCCCCAGGATTTTTTCTCCGCCTTGGAAACCTTTGCATATCCATATCCGGGAAGATCCACAAGCCTGAATTCATCGTTTACGTTGTAAAAATTTATCTGGCGGGTCTTGCCCGGCGTCGCCCCCACATATGCCAGCCTTTTCCTGTTTACGATTGCGTTTATAATCGAGGATTTACCAACGTTCGACCTGCCGGCAAATGCGGCTTCGGGAAGATTACCCTCCGGATATTGCTGCGGCCTTACCGCCGTTGCCTCGTGTCTTGCTTCATTGATTTTCATTTTTCCTCCGAAAGAACATCCAGGAATGCCTCCGTTGCCTTTGATAACGGAATTCCATTCAATGTTACCACACCAATGTGCCTTTTGCTAATCCGCCTGGCAACAGGCAATATGTCCACCATGTCCCGGTACCCGCTTTTTTCCAGATATTCCTGCGCGACACAGCTTATGCCTATCCCCAGCGCCGAGAACCTTATTAAGAGCTCTATTGACCCCAGCTCTATGGATGGCGCCGCCTCAATCCCATCCATGGTGAAATATTGGTCTATGGCTTCCCTTGTGCTTGTTCCCTTTTCCAGCATCATGAGAGGCATTCCGGCGATATCCGCCGGAGAGTATTCCATACCGTCGATGGCCAGGCTTCCTTTTTTTGCTATGAAGCAGTTGTTGAGCTCGCTTTTTTTCCATACCGTCATATTCCCGGGCAGCTCGCCGTCAAGGTTGATAACACCCAGGCCGGATTCTCCTTTTTCCAGCAGTGATATGGTCTCGTGGGTTGTCTTGTTGGCTATCCGCAGGCTGATTCCGGGATGAAGCTCCTTGAATCTCTCAAGGTATGGAGGCAGGAAATACATGCAGATGGTGTCGGACGCACTGATGAAAACTTCGCCGAAATTCAATGCCTTGGTTTCCTCTATCCTCTTTTCACCTGCCTTGATCATATTGAAGGCGGGCTCAATATGGCGAAACAGGATTGCACCTTCGTCCGTCAGCCTGATTCCACGCGGCAAGCGCAGAAACAGCGCAACCCCCATCCGCTTCTCAAGCAAGCCAACAGACTGGCTGACAGCGGACTGTGATATGAAAAGCTTTTCCGCAGCCTTCGAAAAACCGCCTTCAGCCGCGACCGTATAGAAAACCCTGTATTGTTCCAGATTATAATTGATATAATCACCTCTTATATAATTTATTAATTTTATTAATTTTACTAATATCTTTTAGTAGATTATAATATCACTGTACGTTAATTACAAGGAGATTTAAAATGGTTACTTCTGTTGTAGGCCTCAATTGGGGGGATGAAGGCAAGGGCCGCATGGTCGATTATTTCGCCGGCCGCGCCGATTGTGTCATAAGGTATCAGGGCGGGGACAATGCCGGGCATACGGTTGTCAATGAAAAAGGCCGCTTCGCCTTCCATAATCTGCCGTCCGGCGTCTGCTATCCGGGTGTCGTGAATATCATCGCAAGCGGATCCGTCGTCAGTCCCGAGTCATTCATGGCCGAAATCAAGGATGTTGCTTCAAAGGGACTTGCCTTGGATAACATATTTATATCGGACAGGGCCATACTCATAATGCCTTATGCCATGATTCTCGAGGAACTTGAGGAAAAAAGGCTGAAGGATAAGAAATACGGATCCACAATGAGCGGGATAGCGCCGACATACGGATATAAATTCCTGAAAAAGGGAATCCAGGCCGGCGAATTGCTTTATCCGAAATATCTGAGGGAACATGTGGACGAGGTCGTCGGATATGCAAATCTGCAGATACAGGGTGCTTATGGAGCAGAGCCTGTCAGCGCGGATGCAACATACGAATATCTCATGGAGTATGCCGATAAACTAAAACCATATATAACAAATACAAAGGCCTTGGTCGACCGGCTGCTTTCAGAAGACAAGGAAATAATAGTCGAGGCCCAACTAGGCGCACTAAGAGATATAACTCACGGCATATACCCCTATACGACCTCATCATCAACCCTGAGCGGATACGCATGTGCATCCATACCCGTCCCGCCGTCGTCGATCAAAAGCATCATAGGAATCACAAAGGCATATTCGACATGTGTCGGCGAGGGCCCGTTCGTCACCGAACTGTTCGGCGACATCGCCCACAGAATCAGGGAAACCGGCCATGAGTACGGCGCCAAGACCGGCCGCCCCAGAAGAATCGGATATTTTGACGCGGTTGCCACAAGATACGGCTGCGCATTGCAGGGTGCAACGGAAATGGCGGTCACATGCCTTGACGTCCTGAGTGGACATAAAGAGCTGAAAATCTGCACCGGATATAGTGTCGGAGGCGATATCATCACTGATTTCCCCATAAACTGCGCCTTGAACGATGCAATTCCCGTCTATGAATCATTCCCGGGATGGAGCGAGGATATCACGGGAGCAAGAAGCTTGAGCGACCTGCCCGTTTCCGCAAGAAACTATCTTGATGAAATAAAGAGGCTCTGCGGCGTTGATATAACATATGTATCGGTGGGCCCTGAAAGGGATGCGCTGATAAGAACATAGACTTGCCGGTCACAGCCGGAATAAGCAGCATGTAAAACCGGTCCCCGACCGGTTTTTTTGTCCGCAGAATACCCGGTATAGCGGCCTAACTGGATGGCTTGAACAAATTTCCGAGAAACCGGTCCTTTATATTAGTTTGAACCGATTCCTGCAAAACCGGCTTGCCAGACGACTGACATTTATAAAACTCCAAAAGAAAACCGGCCCATCGGACCGGTTTTGTATTCTCTATTTTCTTTTTCTTTTTCTTGCAGCTTCGGATTTCTTTTTCCTTCTGACGCTTGGCTTTTCGTAGTGTTCCCTTTTCCTGACTTCAGCAAGAACACCGGCCTTTGCGCATTGTCTCTTGAACCTCTTCAATGCATTCTCAAGGCTTTCGTTCTCTTTGACTCTGATTTCCGCCATATTCTTAATCCCTCCCCTCTATACTTGGGTTTTATCTAAAGGGACGGCCTTCAAATCAATCATCAGGCACGGTTTCCTTAAATACTGAATGACATTATACATGATACCCTATCAATAGTCAACCGCGGTTTTAGGCCGTTATTGTAATATCCAAGCAGCAGTTTCAAGCCTGGCCAACAAGCCTTTTTCATGGAAAAAGCAAGGAATTCAAACAATGCGCGGCAATGACATATCACTTGGTTTTGGCGGTGTTTTTCCCTGCAGCAGGCCGGGTATTTGTGCAAAAGCCGGTTAATTACCCGGATAATGAGGACAAATGAGTGCAAATAATGCTTGCCTCACAATACTTTCTCTCCCATCGAAACTCCGCCGACAAGGTGGAAATGCAGATGCATCACGCTCTGCCCGGCATCCTCGCCCACATTGCCGATGATTCTGTAACCGCTTTCCAATACTCCGGTTAACGCAGCCGCCTTTTTCGCTGCCAGCATACAATCTCCGATTACATGCGCATTATCAGCATTAAGGCTGTTGATGTCATCTATATGCTCCTTCGGCACTATGATAAGATGAACCGGGGCGGCAGGACTTATATCCTTGAAGACCTTGACCGATTCATTTTCATAGATTGTATCGGAAGGTATGTCTCCTCCGATTATTCTGCAGAAAATACAGCCACTCATGACAAAACCTCCTTTATCATCGCAAGCCCCTTTTCAAGCGCCTCACCTATTTTCGAAGCATCCCTGGCGCCGGCCTGGGCCATGTCGGGACGTCCGCCTCCACCGCCTCCGGCTGTTTTGGCGACTTCCCCTATCAGTTTTCCGGAATGTATTCCCCTGGCGACAGCTTTGCTTGTAGCAGCCGCCGCAAAATTGACTTTTTCCCCTCCGCTGCCCAGCAATACGACGCAGTCGTCATATCTCTCCCTGGCTGAATCGCACATGCTTCTCAGCGTATTCATATCGGCTCCCTTGATTTCGGACACGATGACCTTGGTCCCGTTGATATCCTCCGGATTGTCGAAAACATCGGGAACCGAACCCCTGGCTGTCTTTTTATTCAGCTCATCCATCTCCCTGCGGGCGGTTTTCAAATCCTTTATCAGTTTTTCAACCCTTGCAGGTGTTTCGGCATCCGTTGATTTTACAATCGAGGATACCGCTCCCATAAGCTGATTCTTTTCCCTAAAATATCTGATCGCCTCTCTTCCGGTCAAGGCCTCTATCCTCCTTACGCCCGCAGCCACTCCGCTTTCGGATACAATGACGAATGCGCCCGCTGAAGAAGTGTGCGAAAGATGGGTTCCGCCGCAAAGCTCCATGCTGAACGCGCCTGTGCTTACAACCCGTACGGTATCGCCGTACTTCTCTCCGAACAGCGCGGTCGCCCCCCTGTCCCTTGCTTCTTCAATCCCCATCTGTTCGACCCTTATCACGGCATCCTCCAGTATCTTCTCATTTACCAGTTCCTCGACGGCACCGATTTCTTCGTCCGTCATTGCCGAAAAATGCGTGAAATCAAATCTCAGCCTTTTGGCTCCGACAAATGATCCCGCCTGAGCAACATGATTGCCAAGAATTTCCCTCAGTGCATAATGAAGAATATGGGTCGCCGTATGGTTTCTTTCGACATTCCTGCGGTTTTTGGAATCGACTTCACAGACAACCTCATCCCCGCTGTGCGCTTTCCCGGATAAAACCCTTCCTTTATGAACAAAAACACCTGTATGGGTCTTTATGCAGCCTTCAACCTGCATTTCGAATCCCGAATCATTCCATATCCTTCCTATATCGCCTTCCTGACCACCGCTTTCAGCATAGAATGGCGTTTTATCCAGGGCAAGCTCAGCAATTCCATCCACATGTGCAGCCGATACAATACGAGCTTTTCCCGACAGGCTGTCATAACCTGTAAATACAGATGGTTCAACATCCTCGAAAATTTCTTCCTCGCCGCCGCCCCATGCCTGAGAACCATCCTCGGCCTTCTGCGCATTCCTTGCCATTTCCTTTTGCTTTTTCATCTCGGTGTCGAAACCGGCCTTGTCCATCTCGATGCCGTTTTCAGCGGCAATCTCAGCCGTCAGTTCATATGGGAATCCATATGTGTCATGCAACCGGAATATCTCGGCTCCGCTGATGAATTTGCCGTTTTTATCCAGTATGTCGGAAATATATGAATTCAATATTACCAGTCCCTGGTCGACCGTTGACTGGAAGCGTTCTTCCTCAATGCCTATTACCTTTTCTATATAATCCTTTTTAGCCACAAGCTCCGGATACGCTCCGCCTGATTCCCCGATAACCACCCTGACTACATCGTGCAGGAAATTCCCCTTTATTCCAAGAAGCTTGCCATGGCGGGCGGCCCTGCGCAGCAAGCGCCTCAAGACATATCCCCTGCCTTCGTTCGATGGTATGATTCCGTCGGCCACCATCATCACGGTGCTTCTTACATGATCGGTAATCAGCCTGATGGATACGTCGGCCGAGTCATCCTTTTTATATTCCACGCCCGCGATTTCACACACCTTGTCAAGAATCTTCCGAATCGTGTCGACCTCGAAAAGATTGTCCACTCCCTGAATGACACAGGCCAGCCTTTCAAGACCCATCCCGGTGTCTATGTTCTTGGTTGACAAAGGAACGTATTCGCCGCTCTCGAGTCTGTCAAACTGTGTGAATACAAGATTCCAGACTTCTATGAACCTGTCGCAGTCGCAGCCCGGGGCGCATGTCGGGCTTTTGCAGCCCTTGTCCGCACCCCTGTCGAAGAATATCTCAGAGCAGGGTCCGCATGGGCCGGTGCCGTGCTCCCAGAAATTATCCTCCTTGCCAAGACGGAATATCTTGCTTTTTGGAAGCCCGGCTTCGTTCCTCCATATGTCATAAGCCTCGTCATCATCTTCATATACCGATACGGACAGAAGTTCCTCCGGTATTTCCAGCACCTTTGAAAAGTATTCCCATGCCCAGGCTATCGCTTCCTTCTTAAAATAGTCGCCAAAGGAAAAGTTGCCCAGCATTTCGAAAAACGTGCCGTGCCTGTCGGTTTTGCCGACACGTTCAATATCAAGCGTCCTGATGCATTTCTGGCATGTCGCCATCCTGTATGAAGGAGGCTTTTTCGCACCGGTGAAGTATTGCTTCAGCGGCGTCATCCCCGCATTTATCAGAAGGATGCTCGGATCGTTTTCCGGCACCAGCGAGAAACTGGGCACAACAAGATGCCCCTTGCTTTTGAAAAAGTCCAAAAAGCCCTGTCTGAGTTCGTTCAATGATAGTCTTTCCATTCCTGCACCTCTTGTCATATTTTTCAGCGGCGGTCGCCGGAAATTAAAAAAGCCCCATCCCTGAAAGGGACGAGACATCTCGCGGTACCACCCTGATTCTTCCTTTCGGAAGCACTCGGAGCCTTAACGCGGCCTAGACGTCCTGACTTATTGGGAAAGGATGCTGAGGGTCAGCCTTCTCCGGATAATTGTAAAAGCTCTCATCAACCGCTTTCTTTCTTGAACAATCCCGCCGGGTACTCGTCCCTGTAATCGCAGTTCAATTTTAATTTATGCAATTGATTATGTCAAGTGCATACATGTCCTTGTGTCATTTATGATTGCCCCGCGGCCTTCGCGATGTTAATATAAAATGCAGAATGGAGCACGGATGAGGAACATTGATGCCACGACGGGACCCATAACACCTAATCTCCTGAAGCTTGCATGGCCTGTCGCCATTTCCAACCTTGCAAATGTATTCTACAATATTGCCGATACTTTCTTTGTAGGCCAGCTGGAAAACAGCGCCGAGGCAATATCGGCGGTAACGGTTTCGTTCAATGTCGTCTTTCTGCTGGTTGCATTTGCAATAGGAATATCAACGGCAACAACCACTCTTGTAAGCCAGTACTATGGCGCAAAGGATCACGACAATCTGGAAAAAACCGTACATACCTCCCTTGTCGTAATATGCTCTCTTGCCTTTGTCGTAACCATAACGGGGATATTCACCAAAGGCTGGATATTCGCACTGCTTCAAACCGATCCGGAAGTGATTCCGCTTGCCGAAGAGTATTTTACGATAATAATGGTGGGCATGTTCTTCATGTTCACCTACTTTGTGCTTTCAAGCATGCTCAGGGGTGTCGGCGATACCAGGACCCCGATGATTGCAGGAATTGTTTCCAATATCATTAACATCGTGCTCGACCCGTTCCTAATCTATGGCTGGCTGTTCTTCCCTGAGCTAGGGGTTGCGGGCGCTGCTTATGCGACCGTTTTCTCCCGCTTCGTTCTTTCCGTATACCTTTATTACAGAGTCATGCAGAAAGATTGCCCCCTTGGCGTCAAATTAAGTCATTTCAAGATTGATTTCGGAATAATAAAGGAGATATTCAGGATCGGCATACCGTCGAGCCTGTCCGAGATGTCAGTGGCATTCGGCTCAATGCTGATTCTTGGAAGGGTCAATGTATTCGGCACGATAGCCACGGCGGCGCATGGAATAGGCATACGGTTCGACTCGCTGCTGTATCTGCCGATGGCGGCGCTCGGGCAGGCATCCGCGACAATGGTCGGCCAGAATCTTGGAGCTAAGAACAGGGACCGCGCATACATGACGGGAATCGCGGCGATGAAGTTTATTTTCCTTGCCACACTGGTAATAAGCCTTGTTTTTATTCTGTTCGCTAAGCCGTTGCTGTCATTGTTTACAAACTCCCGGGAAGTTGTGGATCTCGGAAGCTTCTATTTCTATTATCATTTCTCCTTTTTCTGTTTCCTCGGCCTGAGGGTTGCGATGCTCTATGCATTCTATGGAGCAGGCGATTCAAGATCAGCTTTCATTACCACCGTAATATCGCTGTTTGTTCTCAGGGTTCCGCTTTCATACCTGTTTTCATTCACCGAACTTGGAATCAAGGGAATCTGGCTGGGAATGGGACTCTCATACCTGATTACATCGGCTTTCATGATTGTTATTTTCATCAATAAAAAATGGATGGAGAAGGCGGTTACGCTCAGGAATGAAATTTCCGCCGTGGAATGATTCTATATTGCCTGAATCTCATCAAGCATACCCCTTATTTCCCGGGATTTTTCAACGTCTCCCCTGTCGTTGAAAAATTCCAACAGTTCATTGAGGAGCCTGCCTTCCCAAATGCCATCCTTTGATTTATCATAAGTGGAGTATATCGGCGTATCCGTCTCCAGGTCCTCATTGACATGAATGACCAGATATAACCGCAGGCTCTTTTTAAGATATGAATAATATAAGTCGAGCCTGCCTTTTGCCAGTTCAATCTCCGACATTGCGCCAAGGAACTCTGCCAGCATGAATACCGAGGCGTCGTCGCCGCCCACCATATTTTCCAAAGTCCTTGCATCCACCGCCATCAGTGTGTCCAGGCTGATGCCGGTCAGATCCCTCAGTCCGTTCGCCAAAGTTTCTTCACCGGCAAGAAAATCCCCCTCCCTTGCCAGTCCCAGTGCCTTGGCAATGAATTCGGCGGCAAGCCTTATCAATCTCATAATATAGTCTTCAGTAATCATTTGAACTTATCCCATTCTATTTGCACCTTCAATCGGGTGTTCATGCCGATGAAGCCGCTAAATGCCGGAACTCCGGAAATCAATACCTTTATAGAAAAATCAAATTCAGGCAAGCATGGAATCCGACAAGCAAAATGGGCGGGAAACCACTGTGCTTCCCGCCCCCTGTCGTTGCTAAAGTTTTAGAATGAAAGCTTCATGTGCCAGGTGACCGAGCCTCCCACGTCAAAGAACACAAGGCTCAGGTGGTATCTGATCTTGACCTGGGCCTCAAGCCTCCAGTCATTGTCCTTCTTCTCAAGCTCTCCCTGGGCGTTAAGGTGGAGCGAAATTATCTCATAGCGCTTTCCGCCGACCTTAATGCCTCCTTCAAGACCTCCCTGTATGTAGGCCGAAAGCAGCAGATGGTCTTCATTGAAGTCATACTCTCCCTCGCCCCCGACCTTCAGATACGCCCTGAAGTATACTATGGCGATCGTCACATACCCCGTGTCGTACTCAAAGTACATCTTGCCCTTTACAAAGTTTTCAGACGGCGGAGTTGTGTTTTTTATCACAAGGCCGAACCCTGTTTTTGAGAGGCTTCCCATCCTGGCTTCCAATGGATTGGGATACCCTATGCGAAGCTCCCAGAACTTGGGGCTCATCTCAAATCCCACATCTCCGTTCAGCACGAGACCATACATCCCGAAGTCCGTAAGTGTAAGGCTGAACTTGAACAGCTTGTCCCTGTGGTAGTAGCCGATCCTTACGGTTCCCATCAGCTTGAGGTCGTTTCCGGTCATGACCGACGTGACTTTTGAAGGTCCGTAATATTGCCCTCCAATTTCGACCGACGGTCCTTTTTCTACCACCAGATACAGGTTTCTCACTTCTCCAAGCTGAAGCTTGCCATAACTTGTGTCATAACCCAGCGTCATCCATGCGGTGGCCGCAAAGAAGTAGTTGCCTCCCGGGGTTCTGTTCACATCCATTGTGTCGATTGCATTGAAAAGTCCCTGTTTTCCGGAGGGTATCACATAGCCTGTTTCAACAGAATATCCGATGTCAAGGTTATAGCCGAAAACCCCCGTGATATCATTGATCTTTCCATAGCCGAAATCAATCCCGCCCATAGGGTCGCTGTAGTAGATTGCAAGCGCGAAGAAGTACCTGCCCATGACCTTGTCGTATCCCATCCTGGCATTGCACTCTATCTCGACCGCGCCGAATATATCGGCGGCGGTATTGAACACCATTTCCAGCGAGTCCGTCTCATACTCTATAATCCCCGAACCCGGATCGACGACCTTTGGAGATGCGATTGAATCAATCTGCGCAAACTCTTCGAAATCCATGTTGACCTTTGATTTTGATTCGGAGTAATTGATTCCCGGATTCTCGAATACCCCTGCGATAATAATTCTGTCGAAATCTTCCTCCGTGTCGACGGAAAGCGTGTCTGAAAGCTGCATGCCCCCCCAGAGGTACATATCGCTTGAATAGTAGCTTACCGAACCGGAAATTGGCATTGTGATTCCGCTCCACTTCAAGGTCCTCCTGATGCCTGTATCCAGATTGGGCGCCAGCACCGCTATCGAAAACGACGAGCCTCTTGTTATAAGCGACAGCGCGCGTATCTCCATGTCGAAGTCATGGAACTGTATCTTGTAAGGCTTGTCGAACAATGCAGAGCCCAGCAGGCCTTCCGGATTGTTGGCTTCCTTGAGCATCTCCATGTCGGCGGGCACTATAAGCTCGGTGAATGCTATGTCGCTCATAAGGATGCTTGCGTTGAAATTGAGGTCAAGCGTGCCATCCATGTGCAGGCCGTCCTCCATGAGATGACCGCCGCTGATCTTTATGAACACTTCTCCGGTACCCGCGGGATCGAACTTTTCGGTTTCCTCAACGGTGCACACAAGCTTGCCCAGTTCCTCGGAGGTGTAGATTCTGATGTTCGCCCTTTGAAAACCGAACAGCGGAATTCCTATCGATCCCTTTATCTCCAGATTGACACTGTTGTTGTACAGGTCTATGTATATGCTGTTTGCATAGGCGTCCTGGAATCCTCCGAGCTGATCCCCCAGATTTACCGGAATGCCCTCAGGCGAATAGGCCTGGCTTTGGTAATAGAAACCATTCCGGTCATACAGCATTTCACCCGGCGTCAGATTGAAGGAAACCCTTTTGTTCGACTCTGTCTTTATGTATGCAGGAGGAAGCGAAACCCTTCCCGATTTTATGATCATTCCGGTCCAGACAGCTTCCTGGGTTTCCGTTGTCATGGCATCGGTCGTTGCTTTTCCCCTGTCGAGGTCGATTGTCACATTGCTGCCTATGACGCCCACCTCTTCGTCGTCGTTACCGACAAGCGTGGGCATCAGCGATTTATTGTATACTATGAAACCTCTTCCGCCCCATCCGGTAATGTCAATGGGTATGTTGGATATAGTCGGCATGCCGGCGAGGTCGGTCGGCATGATCAGAAGCGTTTGCAGCTGCGCTCTTTCCGCCAGGTAGAACATGCCTACATCGACAATGTTCTTTTGAACCTGGATAACCTGCGTCGTGCCGGATTTTATCGAGTTTGGATTCATCTGCAGCAACCCGCCTACGTTGGAACTGTCAAAAACGGAATCTCCGAGTGTCTGCTTTGCGATTGTATTGAAGTTGGCCGAAACCGGGGAATCATCGATGAATGTCTCGAACGGCAGCAATATCTTGCCCTTCAGATAGCTCGTCGTGGTGTCGGGCACCCCGTTTTTATAAACAAGCCTTGCGTCGATTGTAGATATGCCCAGTCCCGCCGGGATTACAGTTCGCATAAGCTGCCACTGCGATATGGTCATTGTTCCGTTCATTGCACCGTTCTTGTCGAAATTGATTATGCTGTAGCTGAATTCAAGTCCCTTGTTGTCGATGGTTTCCATCCCGAGGTTGTTTTCGGCAACACCGTTCATCATGTTGATGAACCCTGTGCCGAATGACAGGTACAATATCGTGCCTCTTTTCCTTATCGTCTCGGATTGGATTACCGCCGGGGCCGTTGCGTCGAAAGCTCCCAGGTTCAGGGTAATCTTCTCCATCCCGGTCAAAAGTATATTGTCATACCTGAATTCCGGTATCTCTGTTATCGAGATTATTCCCCCGGGTGTTACCTCGCTGTTCGTAAACCTGAGCGAATACAGATCGCCCATGAGATTCTCTGTGGGCTGACTGCCCGCCTTGACAACATACCCCGTCGCAATCGCTTTGTTTATTTCAGTATTAATTGTAAGGGAGCTTATATATACGCCTGTATTACCCACCTGGACTGCACTCTTAAGAGCCACGTTTCCGTTGGTTATTTCACCTTCGCTGCTCCATGAAGTTACCGTCAGATTGACCGGAACCGTGTATTTGTTTGCAATGACCAGGTCGCCGGCGCCTGTCTTGGGCGAGCCCGTGCCTGTGGTTGCGATATTGATGACATCAAATCCCGCGATTTTCATTGAAGCCGGAAGAGTTACCGGTGCGATGATTATCGGCGGCAATGATATCGTAGGCATGATGAACGCCGTAGCCGCCGAAAGGTCCGCCGGCTGCTCCTGTTGTTCCCCGAAAGGAATGAGCGGTATGATGATCCGCGGCTGCTCGTATATTCTGAAAATCGAGCTTGACGGAAGCAGGAAACTCCTTATTCCGCCCGTGGATACTGCGGATGAGAATTCAGATGTATATCCACCCGTGTCAACCACCTTAACCTTGTACCAGTTGACAGCTGCGGGATCCGCATCATTATCGATGTATCCGGTCGCCGTAAGCAGCGGACTGGCCTGGTAGTACTCCCCATTCTGGGTCTTGCTTCTGTAAACGATGTAACCGGCTATGAATTCCGCACTTTCATCAATCGAAAGATTAGGATCCTTCGCCTTGTTCCATGTAATTTCCGGTTGCCCGGTATCGGAGTCTATTGCCGCCGCAATGCCTGTAACAGGCGGGAAGGCTTCTCCTTTTCTGGGAGATACGCTGACCGGTTCGGGACGCTCCGAGGCAAGACCGTCGTCATTGAAGGCCTGCACGGTATACATGTAAGTGTCGCCGAACTCGACGTCCGTATCGACAAAGGAAAATGTCCCTGTCGAAACCTGTCCGAGCGGTATGTCGACTTCATCCACCAGATCCCATATGACGAGCTTTGCAAGTGCGGAATCCAGCATTCCGTAAGGGGCGACAGCGAGTACGCCGTATTTTTCAACTATGTTCTTGAATACATCGACCTTCGTGTCAACCGGCGATGTCTTGATACTATTCATGATCGTCATCGGCGCCAGAAGCTGCAGCGTGTTGAAATTCGATACAGCTTCCGAGACCGTCGCAGCAGGCAGGGTTATCCCGCCCGCCATCATGCCATATTCGGGCCTGTCTGATGAAAACGGCATTATCTGGAGATCTGGCATATAAATCTGGGTGCTTATCTCGGGCATGAATATCTTGTTGAACATTTCAGGGGCCTTTAATTGAATCGCGGATATATCCTCTTCGGTCACCCTTGGAACCATTGTCCTGAACACCTTGTATTTACTGGCGAACGGCACCCCGTTCCACCTTACCTCGACGCTCGCCTTCTTAGGGAACGGAATGAGCATGAAAGGCGCCTGCGGCGGAACAGTCGATGCAACCCTTATGGAAGCCAGCGTATAGCCTTCGGTTTCCACCCCCCAGACGCTTACGGAGGTTATCTTGAAATAGTAGTAATGTGCGATGGTCTGGTCCGCTTCCTCCACATATCCGGTATATTTAAGTTTGTCGCCGACAAGGGTCCAGTCTAGCGCGTCGGGATTATCGCTTGCGCTGAAATACGGGACCTCCGCCTTGTAAACATTGAAATATGAAATCTGCGCGTCATCCGGGCGGTCCCATTTCAGGCTGATCCATCCGCCCGGTACATATCCGATGTATCCGATGTCCAGGTCAGGCCTCGTTTGTGCCGGAACCATTGATATCATGTACAGATATATCCTGCCGGATTGTTTTTGAACAGTATCGGTGATTTTGTTATATGTTATGTTTCCCTCGACAAGCGTCCAGTCGTATGCCTCGAGTATTTCCTCGATGGGCAGGGCGCGTATTTCATCGATGTCGCCCCCATCGATATATGTCCTGTATACATTGTATGCGCCAAGGCCTTCCCCTGAATAATGGTACCAGGAAACATCCGCGGTTCCATTGGGCTTGACGTCGCTTTCCCGAAGGGCTATTATATCATGCACATCAGCCGGCTTGGGCATGTTCCCATAGAACAGGTTAAGCATCTGCGGAAGCACGGTTATGCCCTTTCGTACAATGTCCGACACAGATACGCCGATTGAAATATCCTTGACCATGGCCTCCTGCACAACTGTTGTATTGACTCCCGCCCTTGGCTCATATCCTTTGTCGATCGGTGTGCTGCCCCATTTTATGTCAGATGCCATTTCGATGTCCGCGAACCTTCCCTGCATGAACCCGACCGCTTCTGCTGAAAAGTCCGGAAGCATGTTGAACGTCAGCGATGCAGTTGCCGAACCCGGAAGCTGCGGCTGTGCATCCGTTGAATATCCGAGCACCTTGGAATGAGACCAGGCGCTTTCGTTTCCCCACCCGTCAATTGCCGAAGCCCAGTATTTGTAGAAATATCCTGCTGTTACATTCGCATCAAAGAATACCGCCTCGATTTTCGAGCCCAGTGCATCCTTTTGCAGGATTATATTCCCGCCCGATACGCCGCCGCCTTTAAGCACAAGCTTGTCTGCCGGTTTCTCGGCAGGTATCTCGACCCGGCCGACTTCGACCGGCTGCGAAAACAATCCATTTCCCCATGCCGTGCTCCTGTATATTATGAATTTTTCAGTATCGTCCGTAGTTTTCGAGATGGGCAGTATCACTCCCTTGGTACCGGAATATGCATTTATCGTCTCCTGGAAAAAGCTTTCTGTTCTGCGCTTGACCGAATCAGACATAACCGGCTGATCTATTTCAGGGGAGCCGGGAGGAGTTGTTTTAACCACGTCAATGCTAAGCGGGCTTGATGTGTAGTCGCTCAGCCTTCCAAAAATATCGAGTGCCTGGACCCTGTATGTAACCCTGTCGCCATTTTCAACATCATAATCGATATAGTAGTCAGGAACTTCATACAGTATGTGGTTTTCATCCTCCATGAAGGAAATTGCGACAGGTATTTCATTCAGCCTGGTAAAGCCGCTTTCTCCATTTTTCTTTCTCTCGATATAGAATCCGGATATTATGCTGTTGCCATAATCGGTCGTAGGAGCCTGCCATCTGAGATGCACTTCACCGTCTACGCCGTAACCCTGCAGGTCCTCGGGGACCTCAAGCGGCGTCTTGGCGCCGTAGCTTACCTTGGTCGAGTACATTCCCGTCCTTGAGCTTTCATTTATGATTTCCTGGGGGGCAGGTGCCGCCGCGCCTTCCGTAAGGGGAAGAAGCACATATTCTATCGTCGTGTTCACATCATACGATTGGTTCCCCAGGTCATCCTCATAACCGAACCCTATGGCTTCGGCAAACTCCGAATCCGTATTTGCCAATGTAAGCATTGAATTCCTGGCGTCCAGGACAAGCTGTATCGTCTCCTCCGCAAGTGTGAGCTGAGGTATCTGGGGAACAAGCGGCTGGGTGGTGCCTTGAACCGGTTTCATCGCATCCACTATCGACATGACCGGCGTATTGATCTGCGTTACAAGGTGGATTGTGGAGTTATTGAATAAATCCGCCTCCGGGACTTTGTCTATGATTGATGCAGGCCTGATGAAGTTACCTTCCTTCTGGTCATCAAATGCCTGGCTGCCCTCTATCTTTAGCATGCTCGAATTGAGTATGACACTGCTGAAAACCATGTCGTTGAACTGCTGGATGCTGCTTACTCCAATATTGCCTAGTTTAATCGGGTCAAGAACGGAATCATTGTAAATTTCAGCGATGAACGGTGAAAACTCAAGGTTGAGGCCGGTGAATTGATAAACCTTCTCCTTCGTTCCCATCTTGCTGTCCACAAGCACCGCGTTTCCGTTGATGATTCTATAAAGGTAGTATCCTTCTTCAGGCAGCCACTCTATCTGTGGTATCCATCTCAGAAGAACCTTGTTCGGCTGATCCCATGTGCCCTTGAATTCCGTTGTCGCATCAAGCTGTCCGGGCGCCGGTTTTGCATTGGCGAGCAGGTCCTCGATCTTGGCCTTTATATCTTCGAGCCTGTCAACGTCTTCCTGGGTTTCCTCATCCTCCGCGTCTCCCTCTTCATCGGTCAGCCCTTCAATCAGTTCATTTATTTCTTCAATAAGTAACTTAAGCCTATTGGAATCCTGTAGGCTATTTATGATATCGGCCAGGCTGCCTGCTTCGAGAATCTCATCGCCTATGCCCGATTCATCAAGAAGATCCTTTGCCCCGGCTGTATCCGAGGAAAGGAATTCCTTGAGATTGGAAGGGGTTTTGTTCAGGTCCTCGGCGGAAATCCATGGATCCACCTTTTCCCCCCCCTCGGGCGGTTTTTCGGGCTGAAGAGTATCGGAAGGGCCGGGAGTCGGGGTCGGCGATCCGGTTATGCCGGGCGTAGGCGACTCCTCGCCGGTCTTTTTTTTGCAACCTGTAAAAGAATAGGTAAAGAAAAGAACTATTGCCATCAGCAAACATAACTGTTTTTCGATCTTTTTCATGATTGACCTCCCCAAAGCATGAATACAAGGAAACCTGTTATGACCCCAACCAATATGATAATGCCAATTATATCACTTTGTTGGCAGATTATAAAGCCAGTGCTTCGGGTGTTTGCCGCTTGCTGTTCATGAGAACCGCTTCGCTTTATGTCTTGGCTGAGTACTACAGGAATACCAATATGAGCAATGGGATTGTCGCTATTGAAAGGAGCGTTGAAAAGGAGACCACGCCGGATGCCAGTTTTGTGTTTCCCCCGAATTGCTGGGCGAATATGGTTGTTGCGGCGGCGCACGGCATTCCGACAAGCAGGACGAGGATCCGCAGAGCCATGTCCGGCGGAGCCATCCAGAAAAACAAGGCATAGGCGATCGCAGGAAGAATCAGCAATCTTAATCCCGATGCGATGTATATCCATTTGTCATTGAAAAGAATCCTGAAGTTTACCTCTGCAAGCGTAGCGCCGATGACTATCATCGAAAGCGGGGTTGTAAGACCTCCGATTATGTCAAGCGCCCGGTCAAGCGGATATGGTATTTTGATTCCGAGTCCGAGTATTATGAATGCCGCGAGCATGGCGATCATCGACGGGCTCATGATGTCTATCAGTATGCGCCTGAGGCTGTTGTGCTTTTTGAAAATAACAACTCCGTACGTCCACAAGAAAACATTGAATGGAATCAGGAATACCGCCCCGTAAAAAACTCCTTCGCTGCCCAGCAGCGCCTGCAGCACCGGAAAACCCATATAGGCGCTGTTGGAAAAAACTGTCGCGAATTTCAAGACCGTTTCTTTATCGGCTCCCGATTTTTTATAGGCAAAGGAGGCTATTCCTATGGATATAAGGAAAATGACAACCGCCATCCCAAGCAACCATACGGAATTGGTGATTTTTTCAGCCGTGAACTCCATCTGCGAGGATGCAAGAATGACCGCTGGAAGCGTAATGTTGATTACAAACGACGCAATGTGTTTTTTTGTATCGCCATCGATTATCTTTGTTTTGGCGGCGATGAAGCCGGCAGCCATGATCATGAATAAAATCAGGACCTCATAAAACACCAGGGATGCGCTCATAGCCACCTTCTAAACTTTCATTATCAGACGAGGGTCGTCCTCATGATACATCGTGTCCCAGCCGCTTACCGTATCGGCGACCACACCGGCAATGCCGCCTATCGCCCGCCGGTCCTCCGGGTCAAGCCTCCAGCCCGCCGCGCCAATATTTTCCGCCGCCTGGACCGGTGACTTTGCCCCTACAATGGCGCATGTGATTCCCGGTTCGCCGATGACCCAGTTAATCGCCGTCTGCACCGTTGTCTTTCCATACTTTTCTGAGATTCCCTTTATTTTTTCGGTTGCATCAATTGCCATTTCATATGTCGGGGATTTGAACAGCGGTATGGTGTTCTTGCGCATATCAGAATCATCAAATTTCCAGTCCTTGGTAAATTTGCCGGTCAGCAGCCCCTGGGCTATGGAGCTATAGGACATGACACCTATGTTCCTTTCCCTGCAAAAAGGCAGCAAGTCCTTTTCGATATGCCTCCAATAAAGGCTGTAGCATGGCTGCACAATATCTATATCGCCGGCCTTCAAGGCTCTTTCGAGATGACCGACCGTATAATTCGAAACGCCGATCGCCCTTATCTTGCCCTCTGACTTGAGCTTCATGAGCTGCTCGACAGGCTCTTCGACAGGTATGTCCGGATTCGGCCAGTGAATGAAATAAACATCTATATAATCGGTCCGGAGTCTTGAAAGGCTTGACTCGACGCTTTTTCTTGCATTCTTTAGGGTAAGTCCGGGTGTGGAACCTTTGCTTGAAATGACTACCTTTTCTCTCAAGCCGCCAAGCGCCCTTCCGAGGACTTCCTCAGAGTGCCCCTGGCCATAAGCCATGGCTGTGTCAAAAAAATTTATTCCGCCTTCAATCGCCGTATTCACTGTTTCGATAAAAACCTCGTCCCCCGGGGTTTCGCCCCACTCGCTTCCCGCTCCCATGGCCCAGCATCCCAGGGCTATCTTCGAAACCATTATGCCCGCAGATTCGATTTTCGTGTATTCCATCGTTTTCTCCCTTTCGAATTTCAATAGTATAATACCGTATATTCTACGGTACATCAAATCAAAAGCCTTATGTTATTTCAACAGAGACAAAAACCCCCTCGGTCCCATGGATGGTTTCATTTTCAAATA
Organism: Clostridia bacterium; assembly: GCA_046484775.1. Taxonomy (GTDB): domain Bacteria; phylum Bacillota; class Clostridia; order DUPQ01; family DUPQ01; genus JAFGQE01. The sequence continues at coordinate 22,815 of JAWOIG010000225.1, forward strand.
ATTCTATACGGCCTGTTTACATAATAGATCCATACCGGAATTTGGGAATCATCAAAGTCCGGGCCATATCTCCGATATGAAGAGCTTCACCAATCCGGGGTCGAACTGCCTTCCCGAATTTTTTCTCATTTCAGTATAGATGCGTCTCTGCGACATTGCCTTTCTGAACGGCCTTTGGTTCGCCATCGCATCATAGGCAGCTGCAATGGCAATTATCCTGGATTGCAAAGGTATCTCTTCTTCCTTCAATCCCCTGGGATATCCCTTTCTGTCCCATCTTTCATGATGCGCAAGGACGAACTCCGCAAGGTCAGCCGTATCATTCGCGCTGCTCAAAATCCTGTATCCCGTTTCCGAATGCCTCCTTATATTTTCAATCTCGTCGGTTTTTATAAGTTTGCCCGGACTTTTCAGCAAGTCTTCCCTTACGGCTATTTTGCCGATGTCGTGATACAGACCGGCATATCTCAGCCTTTCGATTTCATTTTTCTTCATTTTCAACGCCTCGCCGATCCTGCCGCATATTTCGCTGACTTTCCCCGCATGATCCTGTTCCCAATCGATCCTATTGCAAAGGGTCTTGAAAATAACTTCGATTGCTTCTTTTCTTTTTTTCGAATGGTCGCGAAGCTTGTCCCTGTACATGGCATCTTCGGCGGCTTTGAACAAATCGTCGCGGTTTTGCTTTGAATCGGTTTTAACCGCATGGCCAAGTCCTATTGAAAACGGCAGCTCTGTTGAAGTGCACCCGTCGGCCGCAACTGAAATTCGTTTTAATATTTTCTCCGCATCGGCGGCACCTGTGTGAGGCAGAAGTATCATGAACTCGTCCCCTCCCACACGGGCTATTATCTCATCCTGCCTGCATGCGGCTTTTAGGATTTCAGCCGCGCTGATCAACAAAGCATCCCCTTCATTATGTCCGAATGAATCATTGGTCAGCTTAAGGCCATTTATATCCGCCATAATGACCGAGAACGGATAATTCCGTTTGACGTCCAGTCTGCTGAATTCTTCCTCAAGATACCTGCGGTTGTAAAGTCCGGTCAGATGGTCGTGATAGCTGATGTATTCTATTTCCTCGAGCTGATCCTTCCTTCCCGACATGTCGAGGATTGTTCCAAGCATCCTCACAGGCGTCCTGCCGTCGAAATCAATGGTGCAATTTAGCAGACACGCCAATTCATCCCCCATGCGGCCCGGCAAATTGACATCAAGCTCAAAATTCTTCTTTTTGCGAAAGGCTTCATGAACCGCATTTTCAAATATCTCCCCGGATTGATTTAAAAACGGCAGGATTCCGGATACTTCGGCATCCGTGTTTTTTTTGCATTCATCCCCAAGCAATTCGAAAAGACCATCCGACCACATGCATGCCCTGGAGGAAAAATCATATTCAAAATATCCCGACCTGTTCAATAATTCAGCCTTTTTCAACGCGTTTTCGCTTTTTAGAATCCGGTCCTGCATATTCCTGCTTTCGGTTGTATCCTCTCCCGATAATAGGACCATCGCTTCGTTTTCACCATCGACTTTTATAAATGTGCTGCGCCAGGCCACGGTTCTCCATTCGCCCGAAGCCGTTATAACCGGATGCTCTGACACTTTGTAACCCCCTTGCATATCAAAGGATTCAAAATCAGTCATTGTCCTGGCTGCATCCTCATGCTCGCGCGGCACAAAATCGTCTATCCAAAGCCTGCCCAGTATATCCTTGGAATCATAGCCAAGCATTGCACAGCAGGTCCGGTTGATAAATGCGGCCCTTCCGGTCGCATCCAAAACAACAATCATTGAACCTGCTGAATCAATAAAGGTTCTCAGCTTGTTTCTTTCCATGTTCAGAGCTTCTTTTTCCCTCATCATATCCGTGGCGTCGAAGGCTGCGCCCGAAACCAAAACATCATTTCCTTCTGATGATTCGGCTTTTCCCTTGAACAGCAGTATTCTTTCGTTCTTCCCTGCACCGGGCTTGACTCGCAGTGAAACACGCCCTGTGTTTTCCCCTGCCGCCATTTCCCTTACTGCCTCCCAAAATTCCGTTGGATCTTTTAGATTCCTTGAAAATTCAATAATGCTCTTTTCAAAACTTCCTTCTTCAAGGCCGAATAGCCTCGAAGCACCCGCCGATGACCATACCATTTCCTCTCCGGGTACGATTTCAAGGCTTCCCGACGAGCCCGCCCTTTCCGAAGCCTCGTACCTGCGAATATGCCCGGCTGATTCCTCGGATAAGTTTACCGCATCCGTAACATCATCTGTGAAAGCGATAATATTTTTGTCAACGGCAATCGATTCTATTTTCCATAGTCTGACACCGTCCCTTACTGTCCTGACAGGCAGGATTACAGGGTTCTTGATTGAATCCATGAATTCCGAGGTTTTGGCTTTAATATCTTTCTCATCCGGACCCTGGATTATTCCGCTTATACTCTCGCCGATGAGTTCGACAAAATTATAGCCGCACATTGCGCATGTTTTTTCATTAACATACTTGAATATACCATCCAAGTCGGTGATGAATATTCCATACGGAGCCATCTCGATTATCCCGGAAAATATTTCTGCTTCCATATCATCTCCCCGGATTGCCGCTTCATAATGATTAACTTAATAAAAAAGAGCGGGAATCCCGCTTAAAGAATACACCGGGAGACCGTATGCAGCGGTCTCCCGGAGTTATGCCATTAGACCTTTGCTCCACAGGAAGGGCAGAATGCAACTCCGTCCTCCAGTTCGGCTCCGCATGATACACACACATTGCCTTTGGATTCGTCTTCCGGTTCCTCGACAACCTTTGGTTCAAACTTATTGCCGCATTTGGGACAGAACGCAATCGTGTCCTCTGCTTCCTCTCCGCATGATGTGCAAACCCTTATATGCTTGAGCTCCATGATTTTTTCTTCATTTTCCTTTATAAGCTCTTTTGCGGCTGATATTGATTCACACAAGGCAACGGCTTCGGGGAATAATTCCCTGCCCTCCAAAAACATTGCATATGCAGCCTCGCCGATCTGCATCTTGTGCTTTTCAATTTCGTTTTCCTGATCCCGTATCTTACCCTTGACTTTTCCGATTTCTATCATTTCTTCCGATCTCTTGGCAGTGTTTTTTGCGGCATCGCCGAGTTTCTTGCCAAAATCCTTGAATTTTCCAGCCATGATGAACCCTCCTTATTAAGAATTTTCCGATTGTCCCTTATTTATATTTTATTACAAATAATATAATTCTGCAAATATCCCGTTCAGGCCTTCCTGACCATAAGCCTGTATTTCATCCGTATATGCCTGATATCCTTTATATCGTCGAACCTGACGGCATATTCGCCTTTTTCATTATCAACCCCGACAACCTCGCCCTGATTCCACACCGGGTGCAGCACGATATCGCCCGCTCTGAAACCTCCTCCGGCCGGCGCCATCGTTCCCCGGGCCTTTTCCCTTGTTATCTCAAGCACTTCCGGATCGATTTTCCCCTCCCTCACAACCATCCCGTCGCCGATTTCAAGGAGAAACCTTGACGGATACTTGAACCCGCCTCCGTTCAGTGCGCCCTCGGACTCGGTCAGGAACAATGCTTTCCTTGCCCTTGTGACCGCAACGTATGCAAGCCGCCTTTCCTCCTCCAGGGCTTTCAGCTTTCTTTCCTGCAGAGCCCTGGCATTTGGAATTATATCCTCGGACATGCCAAAAATGAATACATAGGGGAACTCAAGTCCCTTGGCTACATGAATGGTCATCAGCTTCACCCTGTTGCCGTCGTCCCCGAGGTCGGCGTCGGTATACAGGGACAGGTCCTGAAGGTATTCGTCAAGGGGGACATCCTCGCCGGCGGCCTGTTCGTAATTAATCAGATAAGTCATGAATTCCGAGATATTATCGAGCCTGGTATTGTCTCCGTCCCTTCTGTAAAACTCCATGAAACCACTCTTAATAAGAAGAGATGAAGCGATTTCCGATATGGTCATCCTGCCCTTAAGCGCTTTCATTGCTTCGATGAGATCTATATACTCGTCCGGCTTGCAGCCATGGAAAATCACATTCCCGGAATGTTTTGAAAAAGCATCGTAAAGCGAAATTCCTTCGACGGCTGCCTCTTCTCTGATAAAATCAATTTTCTTTCTTCCTATTCCCCTTGGAGGAAAGTTGACCGTCCTGAGGAAAGATATGTCGTCGGCCCCGGAAAGCATCCGAAGATAAGCCATTATATCCTTGATTTCCCTGCGTTCGAAAAACTTGACGCCGCTGTATACCACATAATCAAGCTTTTCCCTGATCAAGGCCTGCTCCAGCGCCCGCGACAGGTAATTCGCCCTATAGAGAATCGCTATGTCGTTAAGAGATGCTCCTTGTTCCAAAAGATGCCTTATGCGGCCGATCACCCATTTGGTCTCTTCATCCTCGTTCATTCCATGGAAATGGATTGCCATGGGACCGGGGGCGTTCTTCGTATGCATATCCTTGTCGACGCGCATTTTATTGTTTTTTATTATGGAATTGCCGACATCCAGAATCTGCGGGGTCGACCTGTAGTTCCTGTCCATCACTATGCTTTTTGCCTCAGGAAAAATTTTTTGGAAATCAACTATGAATTCGGGTCTGGCCCCCCTCCATTCATATATCGTCTGATCCGGATCCCCTACCACAAACAGATTGCCACGGCCCTTTGACAACAGGGAAACAAGCCGAAACTGCTTGGCGTCGCTGTCCTGGAATTCATCAACCTGTATATAGTGCAGCCTATCCCTCCATTTTCCCAGAACATCCGCATGGTTTTCCAATATGTGCAGTGCAAAGTTTATCAAGTCGTCAAAATCAAGGGCATAGTTTTTCTTTTGCTTCTTCAGATAGCCATGGAATATTTTTTCAGACAGGTCCGATGAGCGCGATATCTGCTCATCCAGCGATTCAAACGACTCCATGCGGTCAATGTACGAGTGGTTGTCCTTCTTTGCGGCGATGAAGTCCAGGCAATTTTTAAAAGTCAGGTTTTTCGCGGTTATTCCCATTTCACCGTAGATTTCCCGCAGAAGCATCCGCTGGTCCTGCTCGTCCATTATTGCGAATCCCCTGGGATAGTAGAGCTTGTTTATGTCTTCCCTGAGAACCTTGACGCAGAATCCGTGGTATGTGCATACCAGGCTTATGGGCTCGTCAGTCCCGATGAGACTGCGCACCCTGTTCCTCATCTCATTCGCAGCCTTGTTTGTAAAGGTTACGCAAAGAATATTGGACGGGCTTATCCCAAGCCCTTCCACAAGATAGGCATACCGCCTTGTAAGCGCCCTTGTCTTGCCGGAACCCGCCCCGGCGACAACACGGACATAGCCCTCAGTCGCCCTGACCGCCAAAAGCTGCGCGTCGTTCAATCCGCCAAGCAATTCCCCCATCGCATCCATATCCGGATTATATCATCCGAACATGCGTTCCGCAAGAGGCCTCGATTGATTTGATGCAAAATAAAGAATTCGCAATAAACTCACCGTACATTTCAGGAAAAATCAAAATGTCGGAACGGATTGCCGACTAAAAGCGCACCGTGGTGTATAATTTGACAAGGAGGCGGCATGGATATAACGCGAAAGTATTTTGATTCGTTCCAGCTTAAGATGATTGCGGCGTGCGCAATGGCAATAGACCATACCGCGCATCTGTTTTTTCCGGCGGAGATATATATGCGCTGCATCGGCCGCCTGGCCTTCCCGATCTTTGCTTTTCTGATCGCCGAAGGTTACCGGCGAACGGGAGATGCCGCCAGATATATGCTCAGGCTGTTCATATTCGCGGTGATCTCCCAGGTGCCCTACCAGCTCATGGTGGGAAGCCCGGGCTCAATAAACCCCAATGTGATGTTCACGCTCCTGTTCGGACTCCTTGCGATATATGCAATCGACAAATGGAACCCGGCCGCCCGCATTCTGCTGCCCGTATTGCTTGCGGTTACAGCGCAGACAATGGCCTTTGACCACGGCGCCTTCGGCGTCCTGCTTGTCATCGCATTTTATCTGACCAAGGACAGAATGAGTCTTCGAAATATTGCCGCTGCGATTTTGATACTGCTTTTTTCAACATATTACCTTGCCTATGGCGGAATAAACAGCACAGGATGGCTTATAGTGCTGTTCTATCTGGCGGCATTGCCGGCAATCAGCCTTTATAACAATAAAAAAGGAATATCGAATCCCTTCACTAAATGGTTCTTCTATATATTTTATCCCTCGCATATCATTATTCTGCTCATCATCCGGCACTTTGCAGGATAATGAATCGAATCCCATAAACGTTGCATTCGGGGTCAAACCTCGGAGGGACCGTCCAAAAGGCTGTACTCCGCGCTTTTCATCAGGCTGACCATAAGAACATATGAGATTATGCTCAGGATGAAGAACGGAATGAACAGAACCGCCGCAAGAACCGGGACGACTATAAATAAAATCAATAATATATTTACCGCAAGGAAAAGACCCCACCTGTTCGATGCCTTCGATGCAAGCCCTTCGTTTCCCGCCTTTTCCGCCTCATTCCTGATACCCATGCATATTCCCCTGACCATCAGGATGATGAGCAGAGTCAGCGCCAGGCCGAATATAATTCCAAGGAGGTTAGCTTCCGAAGATGGAGCCTGGTATAAATCGAACACCGACATGAAGATCAACGGAAGGGCAAGATTGCCTGCCCTTTTGAATTCGATATTCCTGCCGGACAAAGCCCTGAGTCCGATATATATGAAAATAAACCCGATGAAATCAGGTAATATGTCGAATCCGCCAATCCTAAAATCAAACAAAAAAATAAAACCCCAGAAAAGTTTCCTGTAACTCATTCGATTCCTGTTTTCAAGCATTCCCGTCTCCTTCGTTCCTGCATTTCGGGCATTCCCATACCTCTGTGTTCTCAACCTTCGACTGCAGTTCCATAGGGGTGCCGCATTTTTCGCACAGGGGCTTTTTTGACGGTTGTACCCTCCTGGAATTAATTAGCATCCTGTATCCGAAATATATGATTGCCGCTCCTATGAGCAGATACCACCAGTGCATTCAGTTTCCCTTCCCCGGCAGCCCTGCGATGAATCTTCCGTATTTCGACCTGCCGGTTTCCCTGCCTTCAATGCCAACCCCTTTTCCCTTAAGTATACCAAGCGCATGCCCGTACATGCTTTCGTCAATCTCCCATTCAAGCTCGTAATCCACAATACCCAGATATGAGTTCCTGTCGACTTCAGCCATCGGGAGTCCTGTGTCCATGACCACTTTCTTCCTAAGCGTAGCCAATGTACCAACCGGAAGCAATTCAAGGCCGGCGATATCGGGAAATGCCGTCAGATACTCATTGATTCTGAATCTTCCGCCAAGTATTTCAGCGGCTTCCACGACATCCAGAATTATATTGTTTTCCGTCATGGATGCGATTCCCTCCCTGGCGGCAAAAAGGCCCGTTGCCTTTACCGTCAGCTCAAAACCGCCGTTTTTGTTCCTGATTCTCAACATCCTGCGCGCCTTGTAAAGGTCAAGCCCCACCGTATCATAATAATGGTTTACCTGGAGGAAAGGCTCCTCCCCCTCAAGGTCCGCCAGATTGTTGTATTCGCTTTCCAAAAGCATAAGCTTCAGCTCATATTCCTGGTTTGTGTCCAATCTCAGCTCCTCCGCAGACAGGGATGCCGGTTCGTAATCTTGCCCTGTGTTATGGCTTAATTATACCATACATGCCCTGCGCGCATGCCTGTGGTATAATCTGCACATGGAAAATAGCAATACAAGAATTGAACTTCTGGCGCCTGCCGGCAGCCCCGCATCCCTTCAGGCAGCGGTCGCCTCCGGCGCCGACGCCGTTTACCTCGGGCTGACCGGGTTCAATGCCCGTCTTGGAGCTGAAAACTTCGAGCGTGAAAACCTGCGGGAACACATTGAATACTGCCATATACGCGGGGTCAGGTTATATCTGACGCTCAACACTCTGTTATATGACGACGAAATGGCTGAGGCGTTTGAAACCGCATGCTTTGCATATGAAAATGGAATCGACGCCGTCATAGTGCAGGACATGGGATTGGCTTCCCTGCTTTCGGAACAATTGCCGGACCTTGCCCTTCATGCCAGCACACAGTGCAGCATCACCGGACTGTCGGGAGCCGAATACATGAAATCGGCGGGATTTTCACGCGTAGTGCTTGCGCGCGAGGCCTCTCCCGATGAAATCAGGAGGACCGCCGCATCAGGCATCGATGTCGAGGTCTTTGTGCATGGAGCCCGATGCTACAGTTATTCGGGACAGTGCCTCATGAGCTCTATGCTCGGAGGAAGGAGCGGCAACCGGGGAGCCTGCGCCCAGCCCTGCAGACTGCCGTATGAACTGACCGATTCAAAGGACGGGATTTTGCTGAGGGGTCATGCGCTCAGCCTAAAGGACATAAGCTACATTGATTTCCTCGATGAATTAAAGCATATGGGTGTCCGTTCCCTGAAAATCGAGGGACGCATGAAGAATCCCGAGTATGTGGCCGCCGTAGTCGGTATTTACAGAAAATACCTTGATATGGAAGGAAAACCGGCCGTTTCTGAAACCGACCGGAATGATCTGCTCAAGGCCTTCAACCGCGATGGTTTTTCAAACGGTATTTTTTCAAGCCGGCCCCGTGAATCTGCTTTTTCACATTCATCCCCGTCAAACAGCGGCGCACCGGTCGGAAAGGTCATTGAAACACAAAAAGACGGGACAAGCGTGGTATTCAATGAGGAAATAGATAAAAGCGACGGGTTGAGAATCGGAACGGAGGGAGGCTATGCCGGCAGAAACATTCCGCTCGGAATCCCCTCTTTCATTAATATCGACGGGAAACCCGGAGATATTGTATTTCGCACCAGGGACATCGCCTTCGATAAAAAATACAGCCTGTCCGAAGTCATGGAAAGAGAGAAAAAACTACCGGTGCATATTACGGCTTCCGTCAGGATAAATGAAGAATTGCGGATTGACATCAGCGATGAGGATGGCAATGTTTCGACTGCTGAATCGTCCGTCAAGGCGCAGGCGGCTGTTTCAATCGGAACCGGTTCCGACAGAATCACATCGCAGCTTCAGAAGACGGGAAACACTCCATATGCCGTGGAATCAGTCGGGCTTGAATGCGACGACGGGGTCTTTGTCAGAATTTCCGACATCAATGAACTCCGCAGAAAAGCCCTTGCCGGGCTTGATGAAATCCGCAAGGGTCCACTGCGGGAAGTCAAATGCGAACCTCCCCGGCCTTTGAATGACCATAGGAAATATTATTCCCGTCCATCCATAAGCCTTTGCCTGTATAAATTGCCGCACGGCCTGGATGTGTCGCGTACAAAGGCCGCAAGAATATATGCCGATGCCTCCCTGGGAGAGAAAAATCTTGAATTTCTCGGAACCAAATGCAGGGAATCCGGCATTGAATTTTTCATCCACCTCCCTTTTCATATGGAAAAACCGCCTGCGGCTGAATGCGGCGGCTATATGGTGGAAAACCATGGACAACTCCGTTTTGCGGAAGGTTTTAAGGCAGCGCTTGGTTCCGGATTCAACATCAGCAATTCGTATTCAGCAGCTTTTTACGACGGCTTTCCGATAATATCCGTTTCACCGGAAATGAATGCCGCCAGATTACGCAGCATGGTTCATCCGCCCGGAAGCAACCTGGAAATCACGGTATACGGCAGGCTTCAGGTCATGGAATCACCCTATTGCCCCGCTTTTGACATATGCAAGGGAGACCTTTGCCTTAAGACCGACCTCAGTCTTTCAGACAGAAAAGGCGAGAAGTGGCCGATGCTCTGCGATCCTGTTTCACACAATGCAAGAATCTTCAATCCCCACAGGATATTGCTGGCAGAGGAAGCACCCGGATTGCTTGAGAGCGGAATCGGCATGATGAGGGTCAATATTTTCGATGAGACCGCTGAAGAAGTGTATGAAATAACAAACGCATGCCTTGAAGGCCGTCGTCCTTCGCTTAATCCAGGCTACAAGTTCACACGGGGCCATTATTGATCCTAAAACCTGCCTGCGTCAGATAAAATTTTCAATTCTCCAATTCAGTCCATTTTGGATTCCCGGAAATACGTTTTTGCGGCCGGCATGAATTCAGGACAATACTGCGTATGTCAGTTCATCCCAATGTTATCTCTTTGCCCAAAGGATATTTGATATTGTTCTTAATAAGTTTTTTCCTGATTATTTCCTCGGGATCCACACCCAGAGCCTCGGCTGCCATTATTGAATATATCATGATGTCCGCGATTTCATCGCAGACATTCTCATAATCGTAATCGTTGCTCCACTGAAAGTTTTCCAGCAGTTCGGCTGCTTCGATCGATATTGATTTTGCAAGGTTGTCAAGCGTATGATATCTCTTCCAGTTCCTGTCATCCCTGAATCCAATGATTTCGTCAACGATTTTTTTCATTTTATCCCTCCGTTTATGCCGATTCCCCGGCCTTTTCCTGCAGACGTCCCAGCCGTCTCATTGCGATTCCCCAGGCTGCGCCGGCTGAAACCACAAGCGATATCAGCAGCGCCGCGAATATACCCGCAAGGCCAAGCAGCCGGTTGCCCAGGTATGCCAGGGGAACGAATATTGCGAACATTTGTCCCAGATTGATGGCTGCGGCGACATAAGGCCTTCTCATTACATTCAATAAAGCCGACGACATGAGTATTATCCCCTTGAAACCAAGTCCCAGCGCCACGATTCTTAAATACAGCGCCGTTGTACCTATAACCGCGGGATCGTCCGAAAACAATCCGGCCAGCACTGCAGCCAGAGGCAGGATGACCAGATAAAGGGCTGTCTGCAGAATCAATGAAAACACATTTGAATATTTGAAGATCTTTCTGACACGGCCCGGATTTCCCGCTCCGATATTCTGCCCGGCGAAAGGAACAATCACTGAAGACAGGGCCATGGTTATGATGAGGATGAAATTCTCCATCTTCGTTGCGATTCCATATCCCGCGACAGCCGCAACGCCATAGGATGCCACCATGCCGGTAATTATACCGCTCCCGATGGGAAGAATTATCCTTGATAATCCGTCGGGAAGCCCGATATTCAGTATTTCCTTCCAGTTTCCGGACATCTGGCTCATGGTTCGCTTTTGCATTACCAGAACCTTCTCCCGTCTCATCAGCACATACAGCGCTATGACAAATGTTATGAACCTTCCGAAGACGGTTGCCAGCGCGGCTCCCGGAACGCCAAGCTCGGGAAACGGACCTATGCCGAAAATCAACAGAGGGTCGAGCACGGCATTGGTTATGCTGGCTATAAGCATTACGATCCCGGGAGTCCTGGTGTCCCCCAAAGCCCTGATTATGCCGTTCCCAACCATTGGAAACACAACGAAAACCAGCCCCGGAAGCCAGATCGTCATGTATTGCATTATTATGGGTATGAGGTCCTGTTCCGCTTTCATCAAACCAAGAACGGGTCTCAGTATTATAAATCCGATGATGATAAAAAATATCACGCATATCAGCGACAGCAGCATGCTGTCGAATACCAGGGATTTCAGTTTTTCCGGCTCGTTCCTGCCCGCAACCTTGGAAACAACCGCCGTGACGCCGGTGCTTATTCCAAGCGTGAGGCTGCTGAAGGTCATGACTATCGGGAAAGTGAACGACAGCGCGGCAAGTTCCCTTGTCCCTATAAGCCCGACAAAAAAAGTATCTACGAGATTAAAGATCGTCATCCCAAGAATCCCGAATATCATCGGAAAGGTCAGACTTGTCATTTGTTTCTTTATATCGCCCTGTGTCAGGTCCCTGTTGATTTTCATAAAATGCTTTCCATGCCGTTTTATATAAGTCTACATTAGCAGGCTTCTTTTTTAAAGAATAATGTTTGCACCCCTCATCCGGGGGGTCAAACCCTGTAATCTGAAAACGTCTTTTTCAAACGATCCGTCTGTTCCGGACTGTATTGTGATACGTCATCTGAAAAGAAAACAAGTCCCGAGTTCTCAATATTGGTCTTGAAGAGCAGTTCCTTCTGTTCATTTGTAAGCCTTATTTCCTTCGTGTCCCGAAGAAAGAAAACATCAGGGTCGTTCATGAATGCCTTCCCGTTAAGGAAGCTTCTGCTTATTGTGTTTGATATGGACGATGCGGTCGACACCCGTTCCCTGTAATTAATGGCTTTCAGAAAACGGTCCTCCCATATATTGGCCACGTCGGCTCCGATCCTGCAATAGTGGCATCTTCCCATAGAAGGTCCTATCGGCGCCCCGCAGGCCAGGATCTTTGATCCCGGCGACATGCCAAGGATCATATCCATTGCATCGCACATCACCATGCACCGCGTCTTTCCCTCCCTGGGTTGGATTGCAGCGGCATAAAGGAAATCAAGCTTCATGAAATCATATCCCCATTCCCCGGCAACCGCATCGAAAACCTCTGCAAGATATTCCCGGAATCCTTCATTGTAAATATCCATCGCATAGAATATGCCATTCCAGTTGGGATTCCATCCTGCGGGCTGCAGCCTGCCTCTTTTGTCCCTTTGTATCCATCCATTGTGCTCCTGATATACAATTGATTCCCTGTCGCATATGAACGGCGCCAGCCAAAGGCCGGCCTTCCATCCCTCCGCCTTTATTTTCTTTGCAACCGACTGCATGCCTCCGGGGAACTTGTCATTGCATTCAAGCCAGTCGCCAAGCGCATGGAACCATCCGTCGTCGATCTGAAAAACATCAATGGGTATTTTTGATTCCCGCAATGCATGCATGTTTGACTCCAGGATATATTCGGTGATTTTCGTGTAGTAATTGTACCAGCTCGTCCATCCCGTTATTTTATCAGCCGTCAGCGGCTTTTGCCCGAGCAGTGCGAAATACATCCCGCCGTCCCCCGATATGGATATCCTGAAAAGCTCCCTTGATTCCCCTGCGGATATTTTCAAACCCTCTATATCGCTTGCGGCAACGACTGTATTGTGATCATAGTCGGGATAAAACATTGTGTAAGAATCCCCGGGCATCAGGTCCCCGATGAAAACTTCCGTTTTGCCTTCCCTTTGCAAATCCAGATACAGATGGGAATAAGCGAGTCCCCAAAGTCGTTTGCTGAAATGATAATCGCCGTAATACTTTAGCCTGAATCCCTCGCGCAACAATACGTTCAGCTTCCTTATGCCGGTTCCTTCATCGCAGTAAGGGCTCTCGCTCCAAGACTGGAAGCCGTTGGCGTAAAACCCGAGGCCGTTGAGTTCCATGGCAATGGCTGTTTCAACCCATACGGGTTCAATGTTCTCTTCCGCGGTTATTTCCCCGGACAATACCGTTATTCCGTTTTCACTTCTTTCATTCAATGAAAACCCAAAGACCCCGGGTGCGCTGTCTTTGTACTTTTTTACGATTCCGTCTTTCCTTAAATACAATTCAAATCCTGACGCTTTCATTTCTTATCCCCCGTTACTTTATAAAGATGGAACTCAAACCTGTACTTTTTAAATGCCTTCAGCTTGTATTTCTTCAAAAGCCTGAGAACCGCGGGAAGGCTTCCCCCCACACCCCTCTGCGCAAGCGAAGCGTTTACTGTTATCATGTCCCTTTCGGGCAGCTCGTGGATATGCGCCGCTTTTTCCAGATCCGCGGTTGTATAAGGCCATGCCGTGACTTCAAGCTTTCCGCATGCATCGGCAATCCCAATGCCCTCTCCCGACTCATCCGTGAACTCGATCCGCCTTACATCGGTCCTGTTGCCGTTTTCCTGAGGTCTCAGATAATTGTGTCCGAATTCTGAAATATCGCATTTATATAATCCAAGCAGAGCAGATGCCTTCCTGTCGCAGTAATTCTCATGCGGACCCCTGCCGTACCATTCCACATTCCAAAAACGTGCGGGTATCCCGAACTCCGTTCCAAACCTTATCATGTTCCTGACCGGTCTGCCCGTCATGCTTATCAAATAGCCCCCGCCTTCAGCCGGCGAGACTTTTGTAATTATCCTGCCGATGAAATATCCCGCCTTCCATTTGGCATTTATCTCCGAATCCCTTGTGAAGAACTTTCTCAGGCGTATATTTACCGTTGCCTCCCTGAAACCCCTGCCATACAACAGTCTGACCAGCCATTCCTTCCCGGTCATGTTCATGACAAGCAGCCCCTCATTGTCTATGGGAGCCCTGTAGAAATTCATTCTCAGTCTTTCAACCAGCCCCGCCAGCTTTATCCCGTCGGGCTTGATTTCTATGCGCGAGTCAAATTTCCCTCTCCGCGCTTTTTTGACGGAGACGCGCTCCCTCAGCATATACTGGCCTTTGAATATTTCAGCCGTCATTCCCAAAAGCCAATCCGGCTTCCATTTATATGACATGGAAACATTGAGACAGATCTCGCCTTCAGCGGGAAATTCATCCAGCGCCAGAACCACTTCATAAGATGCCATGGGTTTTATGTCAAGATACTCAATTACACCGCCTTCTGTGGTCTTCCCGTCCGACGCTATGTTCCATATCATCCTGAGGTCGTCCGTTCCGGTGAATCTTCTTTTATTGGTTATTTCGAGAACCCCCGGACCTTTCATTGTCACCGAAACCGGCGAATACAGGGCCCTGACTTCATGCAAAGCGGGATGGGGGCTTCTGTCGGCTGCAAAAATTCCGTTCCCACAGAAATTGGCATCATTTGGTTCGTCGCCGAAGTCTCCTCCATAAGTCCAGAAATCCCTTCCGTCATCTGTTTTTTTCAGTATGCTCTGGTCGGCGAAATCCCATATGAAACCGCCGATGCATCCGTCATATCCATCGATAAGGTCCATATACTCCTTGAAATTTCCGAGGCTGTTGGCCATGCAGTGTGCGAACTCACATTGCATGAAAGGAATATGCCTGTGCTTTTTCCCTCCGACCCTGTGCCCAAGTAGCCTGACATCTCCGGGGGCAATCCTGACCGTCCTGCCCTTAAGTATCCTCTCCATCTTCCTGACGCCTGCATACATCATGCTGAAAACATCGGATGTGCAAAGACGGTGGTCTCCTTCATAATGAATCTTCTTTGAATCGTCAGCCTTAAGTGCGGCTTCTTTCATTTTTATGAAGCAAGCGCCGTTCCCGGCTTCGTTTCCGAGGCTGTACATGATTACGCAGGCCTTGTTCCTGTCCCTGAAAACCATGTTCTCCATCCGATGAACGCATTCCGCCTCCCACGCCTGTCTTCCTGCCGGGATTCTGCCTCGTACTCCGTGAGTCTCAAGATTGCATTCGTCAATGACATAAATGCCATACCTGGAACAATAATCGTAGAATGCCGTTGAATTCGGATAGTGGCTTGTCCTGATTGCATTGATATTGTTTGCCTTGCAAAGCATAACGTCCTTTTCCGTAAGTTCAGCAGGAACCGCAAAACCGTATACGGGATGGAACTCATGGCGGTTGACCCCATATAATTTGACCGGCTTACCGTTGACAAGGAAGATGCCGTTGTCTATTTCAACTTTCTTAAACCCAAATTCAACAACCCGCTTGTCAATGAATCCTCCACCCGAATCCCTTGCAATCATGACAGCCCTGTAAAGGCACGGTATCTCTGCGCTCCACGGGCATATTCCCGGAATCCTTGCCTCGATTCTGACAATCCCGTTCACTATTTCGTAGTTATGCGCAAACAAAGCCCCTTCCTCATCATTGCCGCCCCCGAGTACGGAAAACTCAAGCGTCCTGCCGTCCTCGGAGCCCCGGAATTGAATTTCAGCAGATAATTCCCCTGAAGAGTACCCCTCATCCAGGCTTGTTTTGACAAAGGCATCCAGAATGCCCGCGGGATGCTCGGATATAAGCCGGACGCTTCTATGGATTCCGGCCATCCTCCACATATCCTGATCTTCCAACCAGCTCCCGGTGCAGAATTTAGCTATCAGCACTGCAAGATGGTTTTCACCCGGCTTAACCAGCTCCGAAACATCAAATTCGCTATGGCTCATGGAATCCTGCGCGTATCCCGCAAAAATTCCGTTCACCCAGACGCTGACCGAGGATTGCGCTCCTTCGAATCTCAGCACCCTATTTCGCTGAATGCCCGAATCATTGATTGCAAATGCTCTCGTGTAAATCCCGCATGGGTTTTGCCCGGAATCGATCGCCGGAATTTTTTTCGTATTGAAGGCATGCGGATATTTGATATTCGTGTATATCGGCGTGCCATATCCATGCATTTCCCAGTTTGACGGAACCTGTATTTCATCCCATCCCCCGGCATCGGATTCAGCATGGATAAATGAAATATCCAGGTCGTCGGTTGATTTCAGCCATTTGAACCGCCACACGCCGTCCAGATCATCGACATATTCCGACGGATTGCTTTCATTCTCACCAATCGGAAGGTCGGGAAACCTTGGTTCCATCGTACCGACGGCAAATATTTCCTGATTATATATGTTGTCAAGGAATTCCGCATCCGTTTTCATCGGTTATACCCGTTGCCTTTCCGACCGCCTTCTTTGCTTGTCGCCATGACTTTCCGTTTTATTGAACCCTAATATCCAAATAGCTTGAAACAAGTATATATCAGCCGCATATGACAGTCAAAAACAATGAGTCAAATAAAAAGGCATGACTACCTTCGGTAATACTGCCTTTAATGAAAAAGGCAAGGCCGCAGGCCTTGCCGGAATGTTATTCATATATTCCTTTGGAATCAGTTCCCGCCGTCCTCTTCATTCGTCCTATTGTCAAACCGATGTCCATTAAAATCCACCTGCGCCAGTTCGGGCGTAAAAATTACGTTTATTCCGCATCCCGGGCATTCCTCTGTCAAGAAAAATGTGTTCATTGTGTTGCTCCTTTCAGCAATTTTGTTATATGTATACCTTCTGAAAAAGAAACAAAACAATAAAATATGAATTTAATAAAAATTTAACAATACGTATTCAATATATTTCAATGGAAGATTCCGGGCACTCCTCAGCCGCCATCTCGGCGAATTCCATCAGGTCCTCCGGTATATCCAAATCCGATGCATATGCCTTGCCGTTGGCATTGATTTCAAAAACTCCCCTTGCCATCCTGGCGCAAAAGCCGCACCCGCGGCATGTTTGTGAATCCACTGTCGCTTTCATTCAATATCTCCCGTGTTCAGGTCCAGTCATTCAATCTCTATGGCGTTGGTAGGGCACGATTCAGCGGCTTCCTCCGCACAACCCTCGGATGCGGATGGAATCTCCTCTGCAATCGCTACCGCCATGCCGTCATCATCCATGCTGAACACTTCCGGACATATTTGTTCACAAAGGCCGCAGCCTATGCATTCATCTTTAATTACTTTAGCAACCATTTATTAATCTCCTTAATATTGATAATCAAGCAGTATCCGCCTGCCATGCAAACCTGCCATTGAATATAATAATCCACAATAATACCGATTGTCCATACAAAATGATAATGTTTCTGAAATGCATACGCATAATTCCATATTTCCTGCCGCCGTAGGTAGTATAATAGTACAAAGGCCATATCGACATACTTGGCAACGGGGGACGCGATGGATAAAAAGCATGATTCATATTTCACACCCGGACGCACCGCAAGCTGGTGGTGCACACTGGAAGACATCCTGTGGCCGGAAAAAAAGATAGTTGAAAAAATCAAATATTCCGCGGAGCTATTTTCGAAGGCGCGTATCGAAACGGCGATAAATTTCGGTTTTCATGTGCGGTTTGATTTTTCAAATTATTTCAGCCAGCTGCATGGATATTATGCGGCGGTCTGCGATGAGCTTCACAAATACGGGATAAAGTTCATGGACCATTATTCATGCAACCATGTCCAAAGACCCCGGGACATGGACGAATTCAAAAAAGTGCACCGTAACCACCGTCACCACATACTTCTTTTCCATGATCCGCAGGCATCCGCCCATGCACAGTACGAAGGGCATTTCTTCAACGACCTGTGCGAAATAGATATAAGGGACGGAAGCAGAGGTTATTCAAAATCCTATCAGCTTGAGGTCTTCTGCCACAACAACCCCGGATTTCTTGATATGCATATGAAATACCTTGCCAGGCTTCTGAGGGATGTGCCGCTTGACGGAATTGAAGTCGACGACATGTGCGACTATGCCGGCCTTGCAACCTGCGGCTGCGAATACTGCAGGGAAAGGCTTTCAAGGGACTATGGCAGCGAAATAGCTCCATTCGGCGATGAAAGCTTCTGGGGCGACACCCGGTCCAAGGGAGAATATCACTGGGGTAATTATGACAACCCCGCTTTTCGAAATTGGTTGAGAATGAAATCGGATTCCGTTGCCGGTCATCTTGCGATGGTGAAGGATTCCGTGCGGGGAATTCCATTGATGACATGCTGTTCCAGTTCGGGTCCGATCATACTGAATTCACTTGCCCTGAATCTGGAAAAACTTTCAGACAGCCTTGATTTCTTCATGCTTGAAAACTGCGGAATCAATACCGGAGGCGTCGACTGGGTCCGCATGGATCCGGAGGCTCTTCAGCAAAAGGATATAGCTGAAAAGAGAGGCAATGCTCCTGCGATGGCCATAAGCTATTCCATATACGGCGATGGCGCATATCTTGGATGGGCTCTTGCCCGTTTCTGGGGCGTATTCAACTGGAGCAGCACACTGAACCAAAGGCTTGAAAAAGATCCGGATGACGCCCATGAAATTCCCGAACTTATCGGCAAATACAACAACTGGGAAGCCGCAAATTCCAATATTGACTTCACAAAATGCGGAGATATGGCCGAGGTACGCATTGCATCCAACGGATACTGCCGGGAAAACGGCTGGCGCGACACCGAAGGATTCGAACACTGGGACAAGGTCGTGAAATGGTCCGGCCGGCTTGTCGAAAAGAACATCGGCTACAGAATCGTGAGGGCGGATGAGCTTGCCGATGAAACAGCGTTGAGCGCAGCCGACACCCCCTTGGTGCTGGACGGTCTGGGCTGCCTGTCGGAACTCCAGTTCAACGCAATATCCACGTATTTGAAAAAAGGCGGAAAGGCATGGATTTCCCTGCCTTTTGGCACCCATGATGAAAAGGGATTCCTTCTTGACAAACCTTACTCGGATTATCTGGACAATAATAATTACGGAGGCCTTGAAATCATCGAAACCTCAACAGCCGGGAATCCCCTGGGGAAACTGTTGGATTCAGGTTCCTTTACTCCCATTGCCGAGCGTTTGTCCGGCGATTCCAGTTGGGCCCTGAGGCTTGGAAAATCGAGCGGCGGAAATCAAATCCATTTCCTTAACCGCGCCCTATCGGCGATTCCCCATCCATCGCTCCGGGATAGCTCAGGCCGGCCGATACTTGCAGGCATTGAATCGCAGTCCCGTGACAACAAGCTTGTATATCGTATTGATTCAGCCAGGTTTCCGATGCGCCGGCCGGAAATCCTTAGTCCGGAACTTGGGTCGGCTCGCCGTGACGTTCCGATTGCCGAATCAGGTCCATACGCATATGAATACACATTTGATCTGAGCGGCATCGGAATTTATGCAGTCGCTCAGGAAAAACCCGAAAAACAGGGATAACCCCGGAAGCGTTCCACTCTTTCCTCCGGGTTATCCCTTAATAAGATATTCTTATGAAATTCATTCCACCGTAACGCTCTTCGCCAAATTCCTTGGTTTGTCGACATCGCATCCCTTGAGTGCTGCACAGTAGTATGCAAAAAGCTGCATTGGAGTGATAGCCGTAAGCGGCGAGAACAATGGATCCACATCGGGTATCTCCACAACCATATCCGTGAGTCTTTCCGCTTGTTCCCTGAATGATGATGTCGTTATGACAAGAACCCTTGCACCCCTGGCCTGCACTTCCCTCATGTTTCCTTCCATCTTTTGGAAAATATGCGGCTGGGTCATGCAGCAAATGACCGGCGTACCTTCCTCTATCAACGCTATCGTTCCATGCTTGAGCTCGCCCCCGGCATAAGCTTCCGAATGTATGTATGATATTTCCTTGAGCTTCAGCGAGCCTTCCATCGAGAGCGCATAGTCAAGTCCCCTTCCTATGAAGAATATGCTCTTGCTGCCGTACAATTCAGATGCGAAACGGGACACCTTTTCTTTTTGGGACAGTATTGCATCTATCATTCCGGGTATCCGCACAAGCTCCTCCGACCGCATCAGGTCTCCCGCAAGCTTTTTTGCCAGCATGAATACGGCTGCAAGCTGGGTTGAGTAGGCTTTTGTGGATGCCACAGCGATTTCGGGACCTGCCCTTGTATAAAAAACCTCGTCCGCTTCCCGGGCAATTGAACTTCCGACTACATTTACGATGGCAAGTGTCCGGGACTTCATCTCCTTCGCCTTTCTCATGGCAAAAAGGGTATCGATGGTTTCCCCGGACTGCGAGATTATAATCGTCAGGTCCCCCGGTCTTACAATGGATTTCCTGTATCTGAATTCGCTTGCATAATTTACCTCCACAGGTATTCCCGAAGTTTCCTCGATGACATACTTCCCTACAACCCCTGCATGGTAAGCGGTTCCGCAGGCAATTATATGAATCCTGTCGGGCTTGTCAATTTCTATCTCGTCAAACTGGCTGTTGGCGAGAGTCCTTCGTATTGCATCGGGCTCCTCATGGATTTCCTTCAGCATAAAATGCTCATAACCTTCTTTTTCAGCTGAGCCCACATCCCAATCCACATGAATCGCCTTCTTTTTTATTTCCATTCCCATTGAATTATAGAACTCGATGGATTCCCTTCCGATGCAGGCGGTCTCGCCGTCCTCGGCGATGAATATATCCCTTGTATATTCAAGTATCGCCGGTATATCCGATGCTATATAGCATCCGGACCCCGTCTGCCCGATCACCAGCGGGCTGTCCTTCCTTGCGGAATAGATCTTTTCCGGGGTTCCCGAATAGACGACCCCGAGGGCATATGAGCCTTCAAGCTGATTCACGGTCTCCTGCAAAGCCCTGACCATATCTCCGTTGAAATTGAATTCGATAAGATGGGCTATCACCTCCGTGTCAGTCTGTGAAACGAATTCATATCCGTTTTTAATCAGATTCTCCCTAATCCTTGAATAATTCTCGATGATTCCGTTGTGAACGACACAGAACTTCCCGGACCGGCTTATGTGGGGATGCGAGTTTATATCGCTTGGTTCGCCGTGCGTAGCCCACCTGGTATGGCCTATCCCTGTTCCGCATCCCCGGAATTTGCTTTCGTCCACCTTTTCCCTGAGATTCGCCAGCCTTCCCTTGCACTTAACAACCTGTATTTTATTGTCGCAGAGTATTGCGATGCCGGCGGAGTCATAACCACGGTACTCCAGCTTTTCTAGTCCCCTGAGTAAAACGGGCACCGCATCGAAACTGCCTGAGCAGCCGATAATTCCACACATATCTTTTCTCCTATAATTTTATTTTTAGGGAAATGAATTTTGGAAACCACATGGCACAGCATTTGTTTTCCGGTCTCCCGGGAGTTTTGCCCTGTGCCTTTCGATTGTGGAACCGGAGGGCCATCCGCCGAATGCTTCGATAAACCCTCTCCTCGTCAACCGCCTGATACTGCGGTCCCGGCGCTTTTGCTATGTTTTCCGGTCTTTCTATTCCTCCTCTCTGAACCTGCTTTCAATCAGTTCAACCATTTCCCCTGCTTTCTTTCTGATATAATCCCCATCCCTTCCCTCGATCATTACCCTTACAACCGGTTCCGTTCCCGAAGGTCTTATAATCAAGCGACCTTCTCCATTCAATTCGCCCTCTATTGCGCCAATCATCGCCAGAATCAGGGAATCCTCCATGACCCCGGTCCCGCCGCTGTTTCCGATTCTTGCGTTTACGGTAATCTGGGGATACTCCTCCATGACATTCATTACGGACGAGGCAGATGCATTTCCTCCCGCGATTATTCCCGCAATCTTGATTGATGTCAGTATACCGTCCCCTGTGGTATTGCAGTCGCGCAGAATGACATGCCCCGACTGTTCCCCGCCAAGCGAGCAACCGCTCCTTTTCATTTCCTCGATCACATACCTGTCGCCGACCTTTGTCCTAACGACCGCTATCCCATTCTCCGCCGCGAGTTTATCAAGTCCCATATTGCTCATTATGGTTATTACAATTGCATTATTGCTTAAAAGGTTCTTTCTCTTCAGGTCAAGGGCAAGCACTCCCAGCATCCGGTCGCCGTCAATTACGGATCCATCCTCCGCCACTGCAATAACCCTGTCCGCATCCCCGTCATAGGCGAATCCGATGTCGTACCCGCCAGCCACAACCCGCCTGCTCAGTTTTCCGGGATGCGTCGAACCGCAATTCAGGTTAATGTTCAATCCGTCGGGCGAGGCGTTGATTGCCGTTGTTTCCGCTCCGAGCCTCTTGAAAACTATCGGAGCAATACTGTATGCAGCCCCGTTTGCACAATCCAGCAATACTTTCATTCCCTCAAGGCGCATTTCCGACTGCGAAACCAAAAATTCAAGGTAATCCTTCCTGTATCCGGTCTTTTTTATTATCCGCCCGATGTTCTCGCCTGTCTTGTGCGGCAGATTGACATCGGCAAAAACAAACTCCTCTATCCTGGCCTCTATTTCATCGGGTAGCTTGTATGCCTGGGAATCGAAGAACTTAATGCCATTGAATTCATATGAATTGTGGGAAGCCGATATCACTACCCCTGCATCGGCCTTGTATTTTGCAGTAATGTATGCTACCCCCGGTGTCGGTATTACTCCAAGGCTGATGACATCTGCCCCGACCGAGCAAAGCCCGGCATTGAGCGCACACTCAAGCATGTCGCATGATATCCTGGTGTCGGTACCTACCATTATTCTTGGTTTTCTGTTTAATTCGCCGGCAAGGACATAGGCGGCTGCCTGCCCCAGTTTGAATGCCAGATCGGAAGTCAGCTCCATATTGGCTATGCCCCTTACGCCATCAGTTCCGAATAGCTTCCTCATTTGTATACCTCAATAAATATTCATCCGCAATAATTATACATTTTAATTATGGATTCCGCAACTTTGAGCCCATCCACAGCAGAG
>JAWOIG010000163.1:0-14364 GCA_046484775.1 Clostridia bacterium
CACTGCGCCTTTTCATCATTCGCCGCATAACCGCAATTATCGCAATAAGCGATTGCAGCTTCGCCCACATTGCTTTTCACCATGAACTCCTCGGATCCCGAACCTCCCATCGCCCCAGAATCCGCCTGCACAACCGTGTAGTCGAGTCCGCATCTGTCGAAGATCGAGCAATATGCATCGTGCATTTTGCGGTACGATACGTCAAGGCCGGCCTCATCCCTGTCAAAGCTGTAGGCGTCCTTCATAATGAATTCCCGGCATCTCATGACTCCGAAGCGGGGTCTTATCTCATCCCTGAATTTGGTCTGTATCTGATAAAGTATCTGTGGGAGGTTCTTGTAGGAACGCACTTCATTTCTTACGCTCACCGTAAAGGACTCCTCGTGCGTCGGTCCAAGGCAGAACTCCCTGCTGCCGCGGTCGGTCAACTTGAACATCTCCGGGCCGAAGACATCCCATCTTCCCGACTCCTTGAGAACCTCAGCCGGTATAAGCGCGGACATGTGAAGCTCCTGGCCTCCCTGCCTGTCCATTTCCTCCCGTATTATATTCTCGATCTTTCGAAATACACGATAACCGAGCGGAAGGAAATTATATATGCCCGAAGCAAATTTTCTTATGAGCCCGGCCCTTATCATAAGCTTGTGGCTCTCGATTTCCGCTTCCGCGGGAACCTCCCTCAAAGTCGGTATGAACAACTGTGAATATCTCATCCTGCCCTCCATATTGATTATCCGCAGCTCAGCTCTCGCCGATTTACGGATTCTTGTTTTTCAAAATAAAACGCCCCGTAAATATAATCACGGGACGAAATCTTCGCTATACCACCCGTCCGGCTGCAGTTCCCGGACCTATGCATTATCGCCGCACCGCGTGCTCCTCGGAGGCGGGATGAAAACCTTTGATCGGGGCTTGCACCATCTCCCGTCGCTTAAGCTTCCGGTTTTCTTATTCTCGTCATAGGAACAAAAATATTGTAACTGAATGATAATATATCGACCCATCATTGTCAAGCAACGGCGCTCATCATAAAACTGGATTTGCACAGGGGAACAAAGTTTTACTTCATGGGTACCGCAGGTTGCCTGCATTTGAACAAATACTCCTGGCCATTTAACTTTTGCATGTTCCTATTACCTGACCCGCTGTACCGGACTATAAAAATCAGATTCTTCAAAACCATCCGACCCAAGCATATCCGAAGCCTTCTTCAGGTCAAGGTCGTAAAACTTATTGTGGCAGTCCGACCCTATTGAAAACTTTACGCCGGCTTCCTTTAGAAATACCAGATATTCCATATACTCGCGCTTGAATTTATCACTGTAGTTTTTGGTGAGCAACATTGCCGCAAGATTAATTTCAACCAGCTTGCTGTTTTCGATGCAGCTTCTTGCGAACTCATCATGCACGGATGCGGGAATGATGCCGAAATCCTTCGTCCATCCGTCTTCACAGGGGCCGTAGTACCACCATGGATGGGCGACGATATCCACCAGACGGTGCTGCGACAGGAACATATTCTGCCTGTGGTAATCCCTGACCAGATCCCCGGCCCTATGCCCTGCGTACATGGACCAGTGTGTACCGGCCACAACATATTCTATGCCCCGGGCATCGATATAATCTTCATCTATGGCAATCGCAAGCGCACCACCCGCCGGTCCGCCTTCCCTGATTCCGTATGTAAGGTTCCCGCCGACACCGGCGGCAACCATGTCCAGCTCCCATCGGGAAACGCAGCTTACTTCAACACCGAAGTGGAATCCGGGCTTTTTATTTGCTTCATATGCTTTCCTTGAATTTATTATGTCCGGAAAATTATACTGAGTGTGAATATGATCGGTTATGCCGAAATCCACAATGCCTTTTTCAACCGCTCCCGTCACCAGGTCTTCCATCCTCATGCATGCGCCGTCGCAGGAATGTTCGCTGTGAATATGCCAGTCGTCATTGAATATCATTTATTTATTGCCTCCGCAAGCCTGACCCCGGCTTCAAAACATTGTTCAAGGTCTTTTTTTGTCGGGGTGTATTTAAGTTTCACCGGTTCGGCCGTCTTTATGAGTTTTGTTTTTTCAAGCTCAGCGTCAATATAGGTTGCGGCTTCTCCGCTCCATCCGAAGCTTCCAAATGTTAGGTATGGTTTGCCTGCGGTCTTGTGAACCAGAATCTCGTGGGTGATCGCCACGATGGAGGTCAGCGGACTGTTGTTGACGGTGCAGCTTCCGATTGCAATTGCATTCGCCTTGAAAATCTCGGTTATAAGGTCGGACATATCGCTTACCGCGCAATTATATAGCTTTGCCTTGACTCCCTTGCTTGCGAGCCCTTCTTCGATTGCCTCAGCCATTCTCAGTGTAGCTCCATACATCGTGTCATATATAATGACTGCGAAATCCTCGGAGTACCCGGATGCCCACTTTGCATACGCCTCTATAATCTGCAGCGGATTCTCACGCCATATGACCCCATGGCTTGGCGCAATCATCCTTATGTCCAGATTCATCGCAACGACCTCGTCAATCTTCCTGGCAATCATCGCAGAAAAAGGCGTAAGTATGTTTGCATAATATTTAATGGCTTCCTGATAAATCTCCGCCTGATCCACTTCATCATTGAAAAGGGATTTCGTACAATAATGCTGGCCGAAGGCGTCGTTCGACAACAGAACCTTGTCATGGTCAAGATAGGTCATCATGCTGTCGGGCCAATGAATCATTTTCATTTCAACGAAGACAAGATTATTCTTTCCGATGTTGACGCTGTCGCCCGTCTTGACGATTCTGAAATTCCAGTCCTTGTGGAAATGAGCCCTTATTATCTTCTCCCCCTGTTCGGTGCAATATATGGGAAGCTCCGGCCTCATTCCGATTATTGCATCGAGTGCTCCGCCATGGTCGGGCTCGTTATGGTTGATTACGATGAAATCAATATTCTCGATTCCGATATCTTCCTGCAGTTTTTCCAGATAAGCTTCCTTGTGCGGAAACCATACGGTATCAACCAGAACCGTTTTTTCATCCTTGATTACATATGAATTATATGTCGACCCCCTGTGGGTGGACAGCTCATGCCCATGGAAGAGCCTGAGGTCCCAGTCGCGAATGCCATCCCAATACACATTTTCAGATACTTTGATCATAATACACTCCGTTTCTCATATATCGTTCAATACCCTGCCAAGGCAAAATGTCTTCTTGATTTCATCTTCCTTTGAATTGATTCTTTCCGCCGTTATCCATCTTTTATTATATACCCGGATAAGCGCGTCGCCAATGCTCTTCGCTGCCAGGGGTTCCCTGATATCGAAAACAACATCCGCATTATTGAATATCCCGGCGGTTTCCCGGTACTTTTCCGCCCAGCCGATAATGACATAAGGCAGTCCGGCGCGGATTGCATGGACATTGGCATGCCATCTTGATACCAGGCCTACTGAAAATTGTGAAAACAGGCTTTCCGTTTCAATGCAGTCATATTCATATCCGCATAGTACTACTCTTTCATTTTTGTCAAACCTGTTATAAATAAGACGCGCTATTTCTTCATCCTCAAAGGTATGCCTGAATATATAAGCCTTTCCTCCGGTATGGGCGGTGAATGTTTTTATTGCTTTTTCAAAAATATCGCAAACCTCTTCGATGCTTCTGTACTTCACCAGCCTGAAGTTAGGTACTACAAGCAAATCCCTTCCCCGGTCGATGTCCGGTTTCTTCGGAATGGTTTTTGCACCGTCTTTGTAAATCTTTTTCGAATCCAGATCAGCGGGCCTTGACAGCACGATGTCATGCTCAAGCCTTGCTTTGGTACAGCCTATTCCATCAAGCAGCTTTTTACCGTATTCCTCCCTGCAGAGCACGAATTCCGGGTAATTGATATATTTCCTTATATAATATCCGAAAATAATTTTCTTCAGGCCTTTATAATCAAAAGGTCCGAATGATTGAGGCAGCATAATCAGTTTCTTCTTGAGTTTCCGCGCCAGGGCAATGTCCCATATCCGCGACAGACAATTCAAGAAAGGCATCTGGCTGGATATGCCGAATCCCGCGACCTGGAATATGACATCGCATTCCCTGTACTCCCTTATGATAGCGTCTTCTGTTTCTGCTGAAAATTTTCTTCCCGGTCTTGCAAGTTTCAAGAGTATATGCAGGAACCTGTTGATTTCCCTAAGCTTGATAACCATCGGTATGTCGGGCAATATCCTGAAATCGAATCCCGCGGTAAAATCCCGGTCATTCCATGCATTCTCATCCATTGCCACAGGCTCGATATCCGGCCTGTTGGCCTTTAGATATTCAATAAGCGTCAATATCATCGCCTGGTCGCCCAGATTGTTTCTCAATGACGAGCCGCCTGTTATTATCGCTTTCAATCCCACTCTCCTAAAACGGAACCATGTCTGGCGTAAGACTTATGTTCCCGGGCTGGAATATCAGGATATACATGATAAGCAGCAAGCATATTGCAGCCCAGATAATGATTCCAAGCCTAAGTTTGTTCTGGTAGATGTAATTCCTTACTTTCTTTTTATTAATGCCCTTTGCCTCGAGCAATTCGGCGTCGGGGTTGAAGTAGTCCCGTGTGTTTTCCTTGATTATCCTGTCATAGGCCCCGGTAATCCCATCGACGTCAACTTCCGCGTCATGGATCGACCTCTTCATAAGAATATCGTATTTACGTTTCACGACTTCAAGGTCCGCATCACGGTCAACCCCAAGGATATCATAATCATTATCAAGCATCCGCAGCACCTCCTCCTTAACATTATACAAACCACAGCGAAAAATAACAACAAATCCATTGTTAATGCAGTCTCATCATCATCCATATGAAAATAGGCCACGGATGAAAATGGTTAAAAAAGCCAAAAAAAGGCCGGCTGTTTTCACAGCCGGCCTTATGTTTTTTTCTTATGCGATTACTTTTGAAACTGTTCCTGATCCGACGGTCCTTCCGCCTTCCCTTATGGCGAATCTCAGGCCTTCTTCCATGGCGATCGGTGTGATGAGCTTGATTTCCATGGTCGTATGGTCGCCGGGCATGCACATTTCCATTCCTTCTTCAAGCGTAGCAACTCCGGTAACGTCCGTTGTTCTGAAATAGAACTGAGGTCTGTAACCTGTGAAGAACGGAGTATGCCTTCCACCTTCATCAGCCGTAAGAACATATACCTGGCCGTTGAAATGCGTGTGCGGCGTAACCGACTTGGGTTTTGCAAGAACCTGTCCTCTTTCGATTTCCGTTCTTTGAATTCCCCTCAGCAGGCAGCCTACGTTGTCTCCGGCAAATGCTTCGTCGAGAATCTTCCTGAACATTTCAACGCCTGTGACAACCGAGGTCATCGACTTTTCGTTGAGGCCTATTATTTCAACCTGATCTCCGGTTCTGACGGTTCCTCTTTCAATTCTTCCGGTGGCAACTGTTCCACGGCCCGTTATCGAGAATACATCCTCGACAGGCATGAGGAACGGCTTGTCCGTATCCCTTTCGGGAGTCGGGATATATCTGTCAACTTCAGCCATGAGCTCATGTATGGAAGCATATTCGGGAGCCTTCGGATCCTTCGATTCGGATTCGAGCGCCGCAAGGGCCGAACCTTTTACGATGGGAATGTCGTCTCCGGGGAAGTCGTACTCGCTGAGCATTTCCCTTAGTTCCATTTCAACCAGCTCAATGAGCTCTTCGTCGTCAACCTGATCTGTTTTATTCAAATATACAACTATATACGGTACGCCAACCTGACGGGCAAGCAGGATATGCTCCCTTGTCTGCGGCATCGGACCGTCGGCTGCTGATACAACCAGAATCGCTCCGTCCATCTGTGCTGCGCCTGTTATCATGTTCTTGACATAGTCTGCGTGTCCCGGGCAGTCGACATGAGCATAATGCCTGTTGTCGGTCTCATACTCGACATGAGCTGTTGCAATCGTGATACCCCTTGCTTTTTCTTCCGGAGCTGCATCAATCGCATCATATGCCATGAACTTGATCTTGTCGTTTCCGAATCCCAGAACTTTGGTTATTGCAGCCGTAAGCGTAGTCTTGCCATGGTCAACGTGGCCAATGGTTCCGATATTGCAATGCGGCTTTGTTCTTTCAAATTTAGCTTTTCCCATTTTAAATTCCTCCCTTAAATAACCTGTATTATTTATTTTAACACTATTGTTTACAGTATAGCAATAGTATTTTATACGTTCTTCCAGTCACCGTCAAGTTATCTTTTAGCCACCTTGTCGGTTATACTCTGGGGCAGTTTGTCGAAGTGGTCGAACTGCATTGTAAATGTTCCACGACCCTGTGTCCTTGACCTAAGTTCGGTGGCATAACCGAACATATCGGACAGCGGCACGAATCCCCTGATCACCTGCATGTTGTTCCGGGGCTCCATTCCTTCGATTTTTCCTCTTCTTGAGTTTATGTCGCCTATTACATCGCCCATGTATTCTTCCGGGACTACGACATCAACTTTCATTATGGGTTCCAATATTATGGGTTCCGCTTTTCTGCAGCCATCCTTGAAAGCCATCGATCCGGCTATCTTGAATGCCATCTCTGATGAATCCACATCATGGTAGGAGCCGTCGACAAGCCTGACCTTTATATCGATGACCGGATAGCCCGCCAGAACTCCGTTGTTCAGCGCATCCCTTATTCCCGCATCAACTGCCGGAATATATTCCCTGGGAATGGCGCCGCCGACAACCTTGTCTTCAAATATATATCCTGTCGAAGGGGGCATCGGTTCCAGCTCGATTACACAATGCCCATACTGGCCGTGTCCGCCGGTTTGCCTTATGAACCTGCCCTCGGAAGTAACCGCCTTTGAAATCGTTTCCTTATATGCAACCTGCGGCTTTCCGATATTTGCGTCCACGCTGAATTCCCTCAGCAGCCTGTCGACTATGATTTCGAGATGAAGTTCCCCCATCCCGGAAATAATGGTCTGTCCTGTATCGGTATCGGTGTGCGCCTTGAAAGTAGGGTCTTCCTCAGACAGCCGTTGCAATGCAAGGCTCATCCTTTCCTGACCCGCCTTGGTCTTGGGTTCTATGGCGATGTCTATGACAGGATCGGGGAAAATCATTGACTCAAGTATTACGGGTTCTTCGGGATTACAAAGAGTGTCTCCCGTCGTCGTGTTTTTAAGACCTATCGCAGCGGCTATATCCCCTGAATAAACGGTCTTTATATCCTCCCTGCTGTTCGCATGCATCTGGAGGATCCTTCCTATTCTTTCCTTTTTGTTCTTGGTGGAATTCAGTATGTATGAACCTGTATCCATTTTGCCTGAGTAGACCCTGAAAAAGCACAGTTTCCCAACATACGGATCAGCCATTATCTTGAATGCGAGCGCTGCGAAGGGTCCGTCGTCCAGTGGGGGTCTTGCAATTATTTCATCCGGGTCGTCCATGCCAATGCCTTTTATGGGCTTGACATCCAGCGGCGACGGCATGTAGGCAATTACCGCATCCAACAGTTTCTGGACTCCTTTGTTCTTATATGAGGAGCCGCAGGTAACGGGTATCATATCAACCCTTATAGTTGCTTTTCTTATGCCCCTCATTATCTCTTCCTTTGTGAGTTCCTCGCCCTCAAGGTATTTCATGAGGAGGTCTTCTTCTTCGTCTGCAACCGATTCAATCAGTTTTTCCCTGTATTCCGAAGCAAGGTCCGCCATATCTTCAGGGATGGACTGTTCAACGATATCCTTGCCAAGATCATCCATGTATATGTAGGCTTTCATTGCAACCAGGTCTATTATTCCCTTGAAGTTGTCTTCCTTGCCTATCGGAAGCTGTATCGGCACGGCGTTCGCCCCCAGGCGGTCTTTCATCATTTCGATGCACCTGAAGAAGTCCGCTCCCATGATGTCCATTTTGTTTACATATGCAATCCTGGGAACATTATAGTGGTCAGCCTGCCTCCATACGGTTTCAGACTGAGGTTCCACACCGCCTTTTGCGCAAAACAGAGTGACTGCCCCATCAAGTACCCTAAGCGACCTTTCAACTTCCACTGTGAAATCAACGTGTCCGGGCGTGTCTATAATGTTGATTCTATGATCACGCCATTCCGCCGTAGTCGCAGCTGAAGTAATCGTTATTCCGCGTTCCTGTTCCTGTTCCATCCAGTCCATTGTGGCTGCTCCATCGTGAACCTCGCCCATCTTATGGACACGGCCGGAATAATACAGAATTCTCTCTGTTGTTGTGGTCTTGCCGGCGTCTATATGAGCCATTATTCCCACATTCCTGGTCTTCTCCAATGAAAATCCCCTGGCCATGGCAGTCCTCCTTTCCAAAACCTCATCGGTTTTTCATTTCATGCAAATCCAGGGGCATGGACGGATGAGTCCGCCATGCCGCCTGAAAAAAATTACCATTTGTAATGAGCAAACGCCCTGTTGGCATCCGCCATCTTATGCATGTCTTCTTTCCTTTTAAATGATCCGCCCATTCCATTGGTGGCATCCATGATTTCATTGGCAAGCCGTTCCTTCATGGTTCTTTCACCGCGTTTCTTCGCAAACGCAACCATCCACCTAAGTCCCAGGGCCTGGCGTCTTTCCGGCCTGACTTCTATGGGAACCTGATATGTGGATCCCCCGACCCTTCTGGCCTTGACTTCAAGAACAGGCATGACGTTTTCCAGCGCCTGCCTGAATACATCAAGCGGATCCTTTCCTGTTCTTTCACGAATCAAATCAAATGCTCCATAGCATATTTTCTGGGCTGTACCCTTCTTCCCGTCCGACATTATATTGTTGATAAGCTTTGTAACAACCTT
The DNA here is from genome assembly GCA_046484775.1 of Clostridia bacterium. Classification (GTDB taxonomy): domain Bacteria; phylum Bacillota; class Clostridia; order DUPQ01; family DUPQ01; genus JAFGQE01. The sequence goes on from JAWOIG010000163.1 coordinate 8,794, forward strand.
ATCATTGTATATGGGATCGGGGAGAACGTCCCTTTTTGGGATATGTCCTTTTCTTGGCACTTCTCTTCCCTCCTTTTAAGTAAAAAGCTTCATCGGTACTCGCGGACTGCGAATCCGCGTCTGTGCTTTGATACAAATTATATTAATAAGTACAACAGCACTTCTATATTTCTTATTTTCCTTTTTTCGCCCCGTATTTGGAACGTCCCTGTTTCCTGCCATCGACTCCTGCCGTATCAAGGGTTCCCCTTATGATGTGATATCTCACACCGGGAAGATCCTTGACCCTGCCGCCTCTGATAAGAACAACACTGTGTTCCTGCAGATTGTGGCCGACTCCCGGAATGTATGCAGTGACTTCGATTGTGTTTGTTAGCCTTACCCTGGCGACTTTTCTGAGTGCGGAATTAGGCTTTTTCGGCGTAGAAGTCTTTACTACCGTGCAAACTCCTCTTTTCTGCGGGGAACTCGCTGTGATGTTTTTCTTGTTGAGTGTATTGTAGCTCCTCTGCAGCGCAGGCGCCGTTGATTTCTTGACCGAAGTCTCTCTTCCTTTTTTTACCAATTGGTTAAAGGTCGGCAATCCATGCACCTCCTTTCAAAATTTATTCAATTCCTTCCGCTGACTAAAAATGCGTCAGGATATTGTTACTTTTCAATCCGGCAGGCAATGGCTGCGCCAATGTCTATCCCGCAGTCCCTGCCGAGTTCCTTCATAGTGCCGTACCGTATGATCTTTATATTCCTGGCCATGCACTCGCTTATGAACTCTTCCTTTATCGACTCATCGGCGTCATCCGCTATGTACACTTCCAGGGCTTTACCATTCTTCAGGGCTTTTATCGATTGTCTTGCTCCGACAATCAGGTTTTCCCCAATAATTCCGGCATCCACTTATTATCCTCCGTCTGCCTCAAGTCTGCTATCATGTTCGGAAAACTTCCGGGTTGATTATTCTATCGGCGCACGGCGCTTATTCTACCACCGGTTCATCGCCATTGTCAAGCATTTCATCGACAAGAGCATCCGTATCCTCTTCGATTTCTACCGTTTTTGCTACCTTTTCGGCTTCCAAGGCTTCCTTGGTTGCAATCCTCTTCAGTTCGTCGTTAAGCCTAACATCATAGCTGTTATACTCCTCCATGCCGGTTCCGGCGGGAATGAGCTTACCGATTATGACGTTCTCCTTCAAACCTATTAGCGGGTCGACCTTTCCTTTGATCGAAGCTTCCGTAAGAACCCTGGTTGTTTCCTGGAAAGATGCCGCGGACAGGAATGACTCGGTTGCCAGCGAAGCCTTCGTAATCCCTAGGAGAACCCGTTCTCCGGTTGCAGGCTGCTTGCCCTGTTCCTCTGCAATCCTGTTCTGATCTTCGAAATCCAGAATCCTTGCATAACTGCCGGGAAGCAATGTAGTGTCGCCGGCATCCTCGACCTTGACCTTGTTGATCATTTGCTTGACAATTATTTCAATATGTTTGTCATTGATGTCTATGCCCTGCATCCTGTACACTTTCTGAACTTCCTGCAGAATGTATCTTTGAACCCCTTCGATACCCTTTATTTTCAGTATGTCATGGGGATTTACACTTCCTTCCGTAATCTCGTCGCCAGGCTCGACTACATCGCCTTCTTCCACGCTGAGCCTTGCTCCATAGGGTATGGTATAGCTCCTGGCTATCTTGTCCTCTCCTATTACGGTGACTTCCCTCTTCTTCTTTGTTTCACTGATGCTGACCGTTCCGGCTATATCCGAGATTATTGCAAGACCCTTCGGTTTGCGTGCTTCGAAAAGTTCCTCGACACGCGGAAGTCCCTGGGTAATATTGTCGCCTGCGATACCGCCGGTATGGAATGTTCTCATGGTCAGCTGGGTTCCGGGTTCGCCTATCGACTGGGCTGCGATTATTCCCACCGCCTCGCCCGAATTTATAGGCCTGCTGTTTGCCAGATTCATACCATAGCATTTCGCACAGACGCCCACCCTTGACTTACATGTCAGGACGGATCTCAGTCTTACGCTCTTAAGTCCCGATTCGACAATCAAGGTAGCTTTCTCATCGTCAATATATGAATCCTTTTCGACAATGACCTTGCCTGTTTCAGGATTCACTACTTCTTTTATTACATATCTTCCGAGAATTCTTTCATACAGATCCTCAATGATTTCGCCGCTGTCCTTGACAGGAGACACCAGTATGTCCTCGTCGGTTCCGCAATCTTCTTCCTTGATTATCACATCCTGGCTTACGTCGACAAGTCTTCTTGTGAGATAACCCGAGTCGGCTGTCCTGAGCGCGGTGTCGGCAAGCCCTTTTCTCGCACCGTTGCTGGATATGAAGAATTCAAGGACATTTAGCCCTTCCCTGAAGTTTGACTTAATTGGGATTTCTATTGTCTTTCCCGCTGTGTCGAACATCAGTCCTATCATTCCGGCAAGCTGCTTGATCTGGTTCTTGTTTCCCCTCGCCCCCGAATTTGACATTATATACAACGGATTGTCTTCCTCAAGACCGTCCATAAGAGCTTCCGTAACCTTGTCCCCGGTTTCGGTCCACAGCTTGACAACGGAATTATATCTTTCCTCATCTGTTATCAATCCCCTTCTGTACTGAGTCGTAACAGTATTGACCTGCTTTTCGGTTTCTTCGATGAGTTCCTTCTTCTCCTTGGGTATTTCCATGTCGCTGACACTTACCGTTATGGCTCCCTTGGTGGAGTACTTGAAGCCCATTTCCTTCATGTTGTCGAGGACTTCCGCAGTCCTGACCATTCCGTGCTTCTTTATGCATCTCTCAATGATGATTTCAAGCTGCCTGTCGCCCACAACCTCTGTAATCTCAAGTAAAAGCTCGTTGCCGGGGATGCTTCTGTCTACAAAACCCAGGTCCTGCGGAATAGCCTCATTGAAAATTACACGGCCCGGCGTTACTTCCATTATTCCGGTGACTGTCCTGCCGTCTATTTCTTTGGTAATCCTGAGCCTGATCTTTGAATGCAGGGTAATGATCTTTTCATTCAGCGCCATGAGTATTTCATCCATGCTGCCAAATACCTTTCCCTCGCCGGGCTCTCCATTCTTAAGTATAGTCAGGTAATAGCTTCCAAGAACCATGTCCTGACTCGGAACCGTTATCGGCTTCCCGTCCTTGGGAGCCAGAAGGTTGTTCGCTGAAAGCATCAGGAACCTTGATTCTGCCTGTGCTTCGCTGGAAAGCGGTACATGAACCGCCATCTGGTCGCCGTCAAAGTCGGCATTATAGGCTGAGCAAACAAGAGGATGGAGCTGTATGGCCCTTCCTTCAATAAGTACAGGTTCGAAAGCCTGGATTCCCAGTCTGTGCAGAGTTGGCGCCCTGTTCAGAAGAACGGGGTGATCCTTGATAACATCCTCCAGCATATCCCACACTTCATCGCTGGCTCTTTCGACCATTCTTTTTGCACTCTTTATATTATGGGCATATCCGTCGCCCACCAGTTTTTTCATAACGAACGGCTTGAAAAGCTCCAATGCCATTTCCTTTGGAAGTCCGCACTGGTAGATCTTCAATTCCGGGCCGACAACAATTACGGAACGACCCGAATAGTCAACCCTTTTGCCAAGCAGGTTCTGTCTGAAGCGTCCCTGCTTTCCGCTGAGCATATCCGACAGCGATTTGAGCGGTCTGTTTCCCGGGCCTGTGACGGGCTTCCCTTTTCTCCCATTGTTTATTAGAGCGTCGACCGCTTCCTGAAGCATCCTCTTTTCATTTCTGATTATTATGGAGGGTGCGCCAAGGGCCAGGAGTCTCTTCAGCCTGTTGTTTCTGTTGATTACCCTTCTGTAAAGGTCGTTGAGGTCGCTTGTGGCAAACCTTCCTCCGTCCAGCTGAACCATCGGTCTCAGATCCGGCGGTATTACCGGTATTACGTCGAGCACCATCCATTCCGGACGGTTCCCGGAAATTCTGAACGATTCAAGAGCCTCGAGTCTTTTTATTATACGGATTCTCTTCTGGCCCTTGCTGTTTCTAAGCGCATCCTTGAGTTCTTCACACTGCTTGTCCAGATCTATGTCCGAAAGCAGTTCCTTTACGGCCTCCGCTCCCATCTGCGCACGAAAACCCTTGCCGGCTGTAAGGATTACATCCCGATATTCCTTTTCACTCAGTATATGCTTGATTTCAAAACCGGTGTCGCCGGGATCGAGAACAACATATGCGTTGAAATAAAGAATCCTCTCGAGAATCCTCGGGCTCATGTCCAGAACCAGTCCCATCCTGCTTGGAATCCCCCTGAAATACCATATGTGTGAAACAGGGGCGGCCAGTTCTATGTGTCCCATTCTTTCCCGCCTGACCTTGCTCCTTGTCACTTCAACTCCGCAACGGTCGCATATCACGCCCTTGTATCTGATTCTCTTGTATTTCCCGCAGTGGCATTCCCAGTCCTTTGAAGGCCCGAAAATCCTTTCGCAGAAAAGTCCGTCCCTTTCGGGCTTGAGGGTCCTGTAGTTTATGGTCTCGGGCTTCTTGACCTCTCCCATCGACCATGACTTTATTTTCTCCGGCGACGCCAGCCCTATCTTTATTAAATCAAAATTTCCAAAATCCTGCACTATGCATACTCCTTTCAGTAGCCAAAGTATGTTGTAAGTTCAATTAATCCAAATCCTCTATCAGCATGTCTTCGATTTCATCAGGCTCAACCACGAGATCCTGCATGAAAAGATCGTCTATGTCTGTCTTGACCATTGAATTAGCCGCCAGGTCGTCGTCCTCATCCTTGATTATCAGTTCATCATTGTCCCTGTTGAATACTTTGATGTCAAGCGCAAGACTCTGCAGTTCCTTGACAAGAACCTTGAATGATTCAGGTATCCCCGGCTTGGGTACGTTTTCACCTTTTACGATCGCTTCATACGTCTTGACCCTTCCCATGAGGTCGTCGGACTTTACGGTCAGTATTTCCTGAAGCGTATATGCCGCTCCATAGGCTTCCAGCGCCCAAACTTCCATTTCCCCGAACCTTTGGCCGCCAAACTGAGCCTTGCCTCCGAGCGGCTGCTGCGTTACCAGCGAATATGGTCCGATCGCGCGGGCATGTATCTTGTCGTCTACAAGATGGGCCAGCTTGAGCATGTACATGTATCCTACGGTAACCGGATTATCAAAGGCTTCGCCCGTTCGTCCGTCATAAAGGATTGTCTTCCCATCCGGGTTCATTCCCGCCTTCTCAAGGCATTCGATGATATCATTCTCCTTGGCTCCGTCGAATACGGATGTTGCGATCTTCCAGCCCAGTACTTTCGCCGCATAGCCAAGATGCACCTCCAGAACCTGTCCGATATTCATCCTTGACGGTACTCCGAGGGGATTGAGGACTATTTCAAGCGGTGTTCCATCCGGCATAAAGGGCATGTCCTCTTCAGGAAGTATCCGTGAAATAACACCCTTGTTTCCGTGTCTTCCCGCCATCTTGTCCCCTACCGATACCTTTCGTTTCTGGACGGTTGATCGGCTGCCGCTGTTGCGCCTGGTGGGACAGGTGGCAGCGACCTACCTGGTGGCAGAGGGTCCGGATGGGTTGTAC
>JAWOIG010000218.1:0-17337 GCA_046484775.1 Clostridia bacterium
GCGTTTTCATCGGTTTTCCACTCGCTTGTGTATATCTCATACACGATGCTCGCAGAAAACCGATGAAAACGCAGTAAGCCATACATACTGAACGAAAACCGCCGGATGAAGAATATCAATTCCGGCGGTTGAGTTTTTTGTATGTATGGCGGTGAAAGGATAAAGATTCAAGCCCAGGCCTGACGAAAAGAATTTCGCTTCAGGTGAGGCTATGGAGGCTCCCATTGAGCGCAGTGTATGCAGATACACAAGCGAAATGAGAGCCGAACATAACGAAGCAAGATAGAAATTGATTTTATGAAAGCCACCGATGGTTAGCATCCATATCGGTGGCTTGAGTAAATAAAATTTCTGTCGGTGAAGCGAAATTTATTCGTCAGGACATTTGCTGGCCGCCCGTGACATTAATAGCCTGCCCCGTCATATAGCTGCTTTCCTCCGACGCAAGAAAAACCATAAGATTTGCCACGTCTTCATATTCGCAGCTTCTTCCCATCGGAACCTGGTCGAGGTATTTCTGGCGAACCTCCTGCTCGGTTATCCCTAAGTTAAGAGCATACTGCTTGAAAAGGCTGTCAACCCATAATGGCGAGTTCAGCAGGTTTCCGGGGCATATTGCATTGACCCTTATGTTGTCCCCGGCGAACTCGAGGGCAAGGCTCTGGGTAAGGCCTATTCCTCCGAATTTTGATGCCGCGTATGCCGAGTTTTTAAAAGAACCTTTCTTCCCCGACTTGCTGTTAATCTGAATTATAGACCCGCCTCCGTTTTCGAGCATTTTTTTTGCAGCTGCCTTTGCAACTATGAAATATCCCACGAGGTTCACATTTATTACGAACTGCCATTTCTTTACATCGAACTCTGTAGTTGCTCCGGAGACAAGCACCGCCGCATTGCTCACGGTTATATCAACCCTACCGTATTTTTCAACGGCAGTGTTCATCAATGCTTCGACACTTTCCTCGTCGGTAACGTCAACCTTAACAGCAACCGCATTTTTCAGGTTTCTGGCAACTTCAATCGCTTTTTCAATGTTTATATCGCCGATGACTACCTTGCAGCCTTCCTTATCAAGCCGCCGGGCCAGCGCTTCGCCCAAGCCCTGTGCGGCTCCCGTGATCACCGCAACTTTTCCCTCAAGTCTTTCACAATTCATTTTTCCCTCCTAAATGATGACTACATTGTATTCCTTGCTTTTTTCAATTATGTCTTCACCGGGCATTCCGTCGCATACCCAATAGTCAAACTCCTCAAGCGAGGCGAATGTAAAGGGCAAATCCTTGTCTATCTTGCTTTCCGCCATGAGCATTATACATTTTTTAGCCTTGCCCAGAACTTTTTGTTTCAAAAGGCCCTCATATCTGTTTGATACGGTGAAACCGCGTTCTATTGAAAATCCCGAAGCAGACATTATTGCAATGTCGATATTTATAGTGTCCATCATCAGCAGCGCATCAGGCCCGGAGCAGGACAGGGTGTTTTTGTTTACGGCCCCGCCCAGCTGTACCACGGAATGTGCGGTCGACGACAGCTCCATTGAGGTATTTACGGCGCTTGTTATGAATGTGCATCCGTCTCCTTGTATAAGCTTCGCAAGGCTCATCACGGTGCTTCCCGCATCGAGGTATATGGACCTCCCCTTTTCGATGAACCTGATCGCCTTGGCCGCAATCCTGGTCTTGGCAGGCGTATCCTCCCTGGCTCTCTTGGAGTATTCGTTCTCCTGTCCCTCAGACTGTATGAATTTGTTCGTGCTGACAGCTCCGCCATGAGTCCTTATCGCATACCCTTCGTTTTCAAGCATACTGAGATCCCTTCGAAGGGTCATTTCAGAAACATCGGTGAATATCCGCCTTAAATCCTGAAGGTGTACCTCACCCGCTCCGTCAAGTATTTTTCTGATCTGCAGCTGTCTGCCGTTCATTTCATACCCCTGCCTTGTTAAGCCTGATTTGTTCTGTTTCTGTAAAATTCTGCATTGAAACATGGTTCTTAAGCGGAATGATCTTCTGATGAATCGCATCTATTATCCATCCCGACTGCGGGAAGAAAAATTTCTCGTATTCATATGCGGGCGTTATCCAGTTCCTTGCACCGACGACTACCGGAGGAGCATCAAGATAATCAAAGGCGAGTTCGCTGATTGTCTGAGCCATATCCTTCAATTGTGATCCCCTTTCGCAGGCATCGCTAGATAGAAGGATCCTGCCGGTCTTTTTTACGGATTCTATGACTTTTTCATAATTGAAGGGAACGATGCTCCTTGCATCGATGACTTCCGCCGACATCCCGTATTTCTCTTCAAGTATGCGGGCCGCTTCCAGCGCTTTATACAAGGTGGCGCCTATCGTAAGAATCGTTATGTCGCTTCCTTCTTTCTTGATGTCCGGTTCGCCCAGCGTTATCTCATAATATCCTTCCGGAACTCCTGTTTCTACAAATTCCTCGCCCTTGTCGTACAAGCTCTGGCTTTCAAAGAAAATAACGGGATCGGTTCCCGCCAGCGCCGAGTTCATCAGACCCTTTGCGTCATAGGGCGTCACCGGAAAGACAACCTTCAACCCCGGTATATGGGCGCAGAGGCTTGTCCAGTCCTGCGAATGCTGCGCTCCGTATTTCGATCCTACCGAAACCCTTACGACAACGGGCATCCTGAGCACTCCGGCACTCATGGCCTGCCATTTCGGCAGTTGGTTGAACACCTCGTCCCCGGCTCTTCCGAGGAAGTCGCAATACATAAGCTCCACAATCGCCCTTCCGCCGCACATGCCATAACCTACGGCTGTTCCGATGATCGCAGCTTCGCTTATTGAAGAATTGAAAAGCCTGTTGTATGGAAGCGCCTCGGTCAAGCCCCGGTAAACCGCAAATGCCCCTCCCCAGTCCCTGTTTTCCTCGCCATATGCGACGAGGGTCGGATCCGTATAAAACTTATGGGCGACTGCTTCGAATATGGCGTCCCTCAGCTGGAAAAGCTTGTTCTTTGACACCGGCTTTCCTTCACTGAAAGCAAACCTTTCTTTTTTGGCAATCTGCATTACCCTTGGGTTTTCCTCATAGGGCATAAGGACTTCAGGCACCCTGTCTTCCATCTTCTCAATTTTTTCATTTGAAAACATCAGGTCCTCAATCGACCTCGGCGACCCTACAAGATCCATTCTGGGAGATATTTTATCGTCGATTGCAAGTTTGAAGATTTTTGTTATCAGGCCTCTGGTTGATTCGAGTATTTCCTCAAATGCCCCATCGCCCGACACCTTGTGTTCCACCAATGACCTGCGGTATGTTATCAAGGAGTCCTGCTGCACCCATGCGTCAATCTCCTCCTTGCTCCTGTATGAAGAAGCATCAGATGGCGAGTGGCCGGAGATTCTGTAAGTTATTGTATCAAGCAGAACCGGTCCTTTTTTGGCTGCCAGTATTTCTTTCTTTCTTCTTATCGCATCAATGACGGCAAGCGGGTTGTATCCGTCGATGCGTTCCGAATGCATCTGGTCCGGATTGACCCCTGCGCCGAAACGGGCCAGGAATTCGTATCCCATCGTCTCGCCTATGGTCTGCCCGCCCATACCGTACTGGTTGTTGAAGAAGTTGAATATTATGGGCAGTCCCCCCTTGAATTCGCCTTCCCACAACTTTCTGAACTGATCCATGGACGCGAAGCACATTCCTTCCCACACCGGACCGCATCCGAGCGATGCATCGCCGATATTGGCTATCACTATACCTTTTTTCTGATTTACTTTCTTATACAGAGCAGCACCTGTGGCTATATCGGCCGAGCCCCCTACTATTGCATTGTTTGGATATATGCCAAATGGCGTGAAGAAAGCATGCATGGATCCGCCGAGGCCCCTGTGGAAGCCTGTTTCCCTGGCAAATATTTCCGCGAGTGTTCCATAGGTCAGAAAATCCACCGCCAGTTCCCTGACGCTTGACTGGTCTGCCTGGACAACCTTCAGGATTGCTCCGTCGAAATATGTCTCCATGATTTCCATAAGCCTTTTGTCGGAAAGCTTTTCAATCGCAGAGAGTCCCTTGGCCAGAATTTCGCCATGGCTTCTGTGGGACCCGAAGATATAGTCGTCTGTGTCAAGAAGATAAGCCTGACCAACCGATGACGCCTCCTGGCCTATCGAAAGATGAGCCGGCCCCGGGTGGTTGTACTCAATGCCATTGTATTGACCGGTTGTCTTGATGGCGTTGAGCATGCCCTCGAATTCCCTTATTATTGACATGTCCCTGAATATCCGCATGAATTCTGGCTTTGAAAAGTTGCCCTTCTCATCGGATATGGTCTTGGAATAGCTGTTCACGGGGATTGGTCTGAATTTAATCTCCCCGCTTTTTCTTATTTCGTTTGGATCGATGAATTGTTCCTTTGGCATTTATAGTCTCCTTTCTAAAATGCAAACAATGCTTCCCTTATAACTTCACTGACCGTTGGATGCGGGAATACCAGTTCCTTTATGTCATCCACGGTCATTTCGGTTTCTATCATCAATGATGCGCCATAAATGAATTCACTTGAATAATTGCCGATTGCCGATACGCCTATCACATTCCTTCGCTTCTTGTCGACCAGAACCTTGCAAATTCCGTTCCCGCCTTCATTTTCAGCGATATACCTGCCCGAATATCTCATGGATACATTTACGCTATCAAATTCGATGCCCTTTTCGGATGCGGTTTCCTCTGTCTCTCCAACGGCGGCCACTTCCGGATTCGTATAGATGACCGACGGGATGGAATGATATCTGATCCTGTCTTTCTTCCCAAGAATCGTATTTACGCAAACCTCAGCTTCCCTGTAGGCGGTGTGGGCAAGCATTGACTTGCCGTTTACATCGCCCGCAGCATAAACTTCCGCAATATTGGTTCTGCCGGTGTCGTCTGTTACGATGGCTCCGCGCTTGTCTGTAAGGACACCGATGTTTTCAAGTCCTATTCCCGTCGTCATCGGTTTTCTCCCTATGCTTAACAAAACTTTATCCGCACAGGCTTCAATTGCTTTCCCGTCTTTTTCATAAACCACCGAATCCTCCGTGAACCTGACGACTTTTGCACCCAAATTGAATTGTATTCCCTTCTTCTCATAATCCTTCATCAGAATCCCGGAAATCTCCCTGTCTGTCATACCTGCAATTCTGTCAAGCATTTCGATAACAACAACCTCGCTTCCGGCGCTGTTGTAATATGAGGCCATTTCCAGTCCTATAATCCCGCCTCCGACAACAACCAGTTTTATGGGAACCGTCTCAAGATTCAGGATTTCCCTGTTTGTCATGACAAATCCCTTTTCATAAGCATCCCCGAGTCCTTCGATCGGAGGCATTATGGGAACCGAACCTGTGCATATCATTATCCTGCTTCCGGTATATTCATTGCCTCCGCAAGAAATAACAAATCCATCGTCTCGCTTTTTTTCTATGAACGCCTCTCCTTCGATTATCTCGGCCCCGTTTTTTTTCAGGGCCGACTTAACTCCGGATACCAGCGTCTTTACGACTTTTTCCTTGCGTTTGATCACCGCCTGCTGGTCCAGTGAAGCATTGTCAAAAGTCACTCCGTACTTGGCGCTTGTTTTTGCATAGTCGAATATTTTTGCGGAATAAAGAATGGCTTTTGATGGAATGCACCCCTCGTTCAGGCATACCCCGCCAATGCTGCCCTTTTCGAATACAACCGTCTTCAATCCTGCATGGCCTGCTCTTTCAGCGGCCAGATATCCCGCGGGGCCCGAGCCGATTATCATCAAGTCATAAATCATTTTCCCCTCCTAAACCAGAAGCATGGCTTCAAAATTTTCGAGATTGATGCATAGCTCCTTCAGGAATCTTGCCGCGGGCGCTCCATCAACCGCCCTGTGGTCGATTGTGAGCGACAGCCCCATGGACTGGAATGTCGAGATTCTTCCGTTTTCTTCCTTTACTTTTGCCGTTAGTCCGCAGACACCGAGTATCGCCGTCTGGGGCGGATTTATAACAGGTGTGAACGACTCCACCCCAAATGTCCCCAGGTTGGTTATTGTGAAGGTGCCTCCCTTGAGCAGATCCGGGTTGATTGTTCCCGCCTTGCTCATGGAAGCTATTTCCTTGGTCCTGACACATATTTCCGGGAGCGTCATCCTGTCGCAGTTGTACAGTGTAGGCACCATCAGACCCCTGTCCGTGTCCACTGCCACACCCATGTGAACCGTGCCGAACCGTCTCATTACTTCACCCGTGAAATGCGCATTCAGATCCCGGTGCTTCAGCAACGTTTTTGCAGTTGCATATACCACCATGTCGTTCAAGGTTATGTTCGGCAACCCCATTTCCGCTCCCCTGGCCTTGATGGTCGCTCTGAATCTTAATAATGAGCCGGCATCAAACGACATGTTTATCGTCAGCTGCGCCATGGTTGCCAGCGAGGCTTGCATGGCCTTTCCGATGACCTTTCTTATATTCGGAACATTTTCGTCCTCATACTCCGCTTCAGCCGGGGCAGATGAATTTATTTGAACTGCGCCTTTTTCGACATCGGCCGCGGTTATCCTTCCACCGATTCCGCTTCCCGCGTACACGGCACGGCTGTCATATGAAGCAGCTGCCGCTTTTGTAACTGCAGTCCCTGTCTTTTCCAGTTCCTCAATATCCCTTTCAATGATCCTTCCCGACGGACCCGTGGCTTTTGCTGCATTTATATCAAGGCCTTGCTTTTCCGCACGGTTCCTCGCCCTCGGCGATATCCTGACGGCTTCACCGGTTTCAGGTTTGGTTTCCAAAAGCCCGTCAACCGTTATATCGGCCGGTTTCTCTTCCACAGCACTTTTTTCATTTTCATCTTTTTCCTTATCAACAGTTCCGCCCGGCATGAATTCAGAGATATCATCCCCATCCTGTCCGATTACGCACATGTTGGTCAGCACGGGAACATCGTCACCTTCCTTGAAAAATATTTCAAGCAGCTTTCCCGAAACTTCCGCTTCCTCATCAAAAGTAGCTTTATCGGTTTCATATGTGAAAAGCATATCCCCTTGCTTGACTGAATCTCCCTTTTGCTTGTGCCATTTGGTTATTATGCAGCTTTCAACTGTATTTCCCTGCCTTGGCATTATTACGGCAACCGCCATTTCAATCCCCCCTCTTACATAAAATGATAGAATCTAACCTTGTATGTTAGATTCTATCATTGGAAGTCCGTAAAGTCAAACAGGTTTTTATGCGGATATTTTCATTTTGTGTCAAATCAAGGAACCTGGCCCATTGCTTTTCAAGAGATGCCTTTTACTGTTTTTTGTTGTGAAGCTTGGCGACCGCCGCCTCGGCTGCCTTAATCAAAGGATACCCGGCAGGCGATGCCGTAAGCAGGGGTTGTGTTCCTATCTGCATCATGACGAGGTCGTAAACAGTCATATGGTTCTGTATGGCTATTCCCATCGCATTAGTCAGTTCCCCTGCGCATTTGCCGCCCAGCACCTCACCGCCGAGAATCACTCCGGACTGTTCCGAAATTATAAGCTTTACTATCTCCTTGTGGGCGTCCTGTATTTTCCCGGGATGTCTGTTTACTCCCGTGAATGAACCTGTGATCACCTTGAACCCTTCGGAAACGGCATTCTTTTCAATCAATCCGGCCACTCCCAACGCCGTATCCCCGATGCAGGTTGAATATATGCCCACCGTACCTTTGAAAACACTGAATGTATTCAGTTCATAAAGATTCAGCCCTGCGGTCCTTGCCTCGGTGCATGCGGTCGACGCCAGCATAATCCTGCTCAGCTTGCCTGTCGCAAAATCCACTTTCTCGGCGCAGTCTCCCGCGGCGAACACTCCCGGTATATTCGTTCTCCTGTATTGGTCGGCCTTGATGAAACCGAACTCGTTAAGAGAAAGACCCATGCCTTCAGCCAGCTTTGTGTTTGGCAGATAACCAAGCGCAAGGATTACAGCATCCGTCTCAAGAACATCGCCGTTCTGAAGCTCTACCTTCTCCACCTTGCCTTTTCCGATTATCTCCTTAACTCCGCATCCGGTTATCGTCCTGACTCCCCGTGAGGTCAGAATCGCCTGTGCCTCCGCCGCAAATTCGTCGTCAAATGTTGCGCCGAGTATGTTCGGCAATATTTCAATCAAGGTTACATTCTTGCCGATCTTATTCAATTCGTCGGAAACCTCAACCCCTATGAATCCTGCGCCAATAACCACCACTTTTTTTAGTTCGCCGAGCGCCGACTGCAGGTTGTCCAGATAAACCTTATCCTTCGGTATTGTAAATACATTGCCAAGATCCGTACCTTTGAGCCAATTTGGAATGGCGGGTGTGGATCCTGTGCCTATGATAAGTTTGTCGTAGATGATCTCCCCACTTTTTTTCGTTACAGCCTTCTTGCCTGCCGCATCTATTTCCAGGACCTCGTCAACGATTATTTCCACGCCGAGTTTAATCAGTCCCCCGTCAGGCAGTATATTGTTGCCGCTGTTTTCAACGGTTCCGAATATATATGGTATCCCGCATGGTATCATGACCTTTTCTTCTTTTCTTACCACTGTTACGCTTTTTTCAGGATAATTTGACTTTGCCGTCATAGCGGCAACAAGCCCTGTCGCGCTTCCACCGACAACCAGAACATCGGTTTTTTTCATTTTCGCACCTCCAACATGTCGTTTTGATTGGTAAACAGTGTTTGATTGCCGTTTGCCATTTTCATTAAACCGCTGTTATGCACATATGTCAATAACCTGTTTGGGCTTTTGCCTTCCCTGGCATAAAAATTTCATAACTGCCGTTTTCACCGCGCTAAAAAACTACCGGGAAAAATTGTGAACAATTGAAAAGCCTCAGGTTTTCCGCACTTGTATGCAGATGTCCCTGAGGCTTTTTATGTGTGTCGTGCGCTGAATAATTATTCTTTTGGGCCATTAGATTTTTTTTGAATGGGAAAGCAGATAATCTTCGGCTTCCCTGCACCACAGGCCTTTATTGGATCTGCATATTGATGCCAGTTCGGGATAGCCCTCCTTCTCAAAATCATCTATTGCCGTAAGAGGCATGCTTATGCCGGTATATATGAGCTTCTTCCCCCCGGGAATTTCCGGAAGGTTCAAGGTGGTTTGCGCCGCACTGTCAAGCCCGCCTATATGCGTAACCATCGAAGCCGGGTTAAGACTTCCCTCCGAGCTCATTTTCAGGGCCTCCCTCATATCCTCCGTATTGCCTCCGCTCGTTCCCACAACATGCGTCGAAGCATAATGAACATTATAGAAATTAAACATTGCGCTGAAGTTTTTGTCAGTAGGTCCCGCAAAGAAGTTAAGGCATCCGTCCTGACCCAGAATAGCATCGCCCTGCTCCACGACCGGCTTGACGGGAGCAAATATAAAAACATCATCGTAGCCTTTTCCGCCGGTCAGCGATATCAGGTGTGCAACCGGGTTTTCAAGGCTTTTGGTGTTTACGTATATAAGTTCCACCCCCTTGTCCGCAGCCCATTCCCTGGAGTATATTTCCTCGGCTCTTTGGAGCCGTGAATCATCTATATCGGTGACTACCAGCTTTCCGGGCTTAAGAGGTTGGTTCACGGCATAATCTATCGCCCCCAGACCCATGGGGCCTACCCCGGCAAGAATTGCCATGTTGCCTCCCGGCTTGATTTCCATATTGTGCTCATAGCTTCCCATTTTCGTATGGTACATCGCATGGAAAGCACCGATTATGCATGAAACCGGTTCGGCAAGCGATCCCTGGAAGAATGATTCCCCGGAATATATCAGCAGGCAGTCCATTTCAATGACTTCCTTTGGAATGATAATATACTGAGCATTGCCTCCTACATACGGGAAGGAATAACCGGGTGCCGCATAAGGAAGGTCCGGATGGTTTATATTTGCCTGAAGACTGAAACGCTGTCCTTCAAAATATCTGCCTTTGTAGTTTCTCCCGATCTGGATTAATTCCCCACACATTTCATGGCCTATGATAATGGGGTTCACCGCGACATCATTTGGAACCCTTTTATGGTCTGAGCCCTGGTAAGCCGCCTTGTATGAAGACATGCATATGCTGTCCGTCACTACTTTGGCTAGAATCTCGTTGTCCTTTATTTCAGGCAGCTCAAACTCCTCGAGCCTGAGGTCGTTTTTCCCGTATAATCTGACCGCTTTTGTTTTCATATGTCCATCCTCCTATAATCACCCATACATTATATATAATACCCTTTTCAAGTCAACCGCCTTAGGGTCATCCCGCGTTTCCTTTTAATACGATCATAAAACCGCCTGCCAGCGGCCTTTGCGTTCCCGAGACTGACGGTCTGCTCACCGTTTCCCCAAGATAAATCATCTGAGAGCTTGCACCTCCATCCAGCATGGCGGCATCTGTAAATCCAAGCTTTATCATCAGGTCCGCCGTTTCCCTTCCCGTCGTACCGCTGCTGTAGCCTTCCTGGCGTCCGTCGATCACCACGAATCCTACCCTGCCGTCCTTCATAATCCCGACACATGTCCTTGGATCATAATGGTTCATGTTGCCAACCCATGGCATGACATCGCCTGCCATTGATTTACTGTCCTTTATCAACATTGATGCGCATTCATAGGCAGCTGTTTTGCTTTTAAATTCAGGACCTATTTCAATCGCCGCTTCCTTGCCATGGTACTTTCCAGTATCATCGGATTCAACCGGCAGCGAGACAACATACCCGCCCTCCGGAATTTTAACACTCGTTTCCCTTGATTTATAAACGGAGGCTGTTCCATCCTTAATTACAATTGCATTCCTCTCGTATCCCAGCCTGTCCGTCGAGCCGTATGCATCTGAAAACAAGGCGCTCTCTCCCGCCGCCGCCGGCTCATTGTATCTGTCCAGGCTTATTCTTTCATTTCCAATCACAAGAACCGCCCGGGACTTAATGACTTCAAAACGCGCCTTGCCTCCCTCTATGACCAGACTTTCATACATTCCGGTTCCCGGGCTTATGGTTTCTCCATCGACCACAACAAGTCCGGACGGGCGCCCGTATTCATAAAAGAATCCTCCGTTAACCGCAGCGTACGCCCCGGAGGACGCAGCCATGTCCCCCAGTGTTTCAAAACCGTATATTTTACCGAAGGAAAGATATGGAATTATGGAAACATTATCATCCGATATGTCGACGGTCAGGACAAATACACGATTTTCCCTTCCATTTACACTTATGGTCATTTCTTTGAATTCCACCGGATTCACGAATTCCGGTTCCGCTGATAAAACAGGCTCATCTGTCCGCAATGTTGTTTCGATCGGTATATCATCTTTCCCGTATTCAGGCGCCTGAACAACCTCGGGTGCGCAAGCGAATAAAGAAAGACACAAGAAAACTGACATCGCGGATATCCCTGTCATTGATTTAAGCCGTTTTTTAATTTTATTTTCGTCTTTTTTGTTCAAGCTTTACTATTTTTGCTTTTATTATTTTATCTATATCATTGATTGCCTGACCGGTACCAAGGGCAACACATGATATGGCGTCTTCCGCCAGCATGACATCGAGACCGGTTTTTTCGGCAACAAGCCTGTCAAGACCATTTATAAGGCTTCCGCCGCCGGTTAGGACTATGCCCCTGTCGCTGATATCCGCAGCCAGTTCCGGAGGAGTCCTTTCAAGCACATACCTTATGGCATCGGTTATATTGGCCAATGGCTCATCAAAGGCTTCCATGAGGTCATTTGCCGAAATCTCTATTGTTCTGGGAAGCCCAAGAACCAGATTCCTGCCGCGGACATTCATGGTCAGGTCATCGTCATATGGATAAACCGTGCCTATCCGCATCTTCATTTCCTCGGCCATCCGCTCGCCTATCAGCATGCTGTGCTTTTTCCTCATGTATCTGATTATGGCTTCGTCGAACTTGTCCCCCGCAATTTTGATGGACTTGCTCGTGACGATGCCCCCCAGCGACATTACGGCGATATCGGTGGTTCCGCCTCCGATGTCGACGATCATGCTTCCATAGGGTTTTGAAATGTCCAGGCCGGCCCCGATTGCGGCTGCTATCGGTTCCTCGATTATATATACTTCCTTCGCCCCAATGTTGTCAGCCGCATCCTTGACAGCCATCCTCTCGACTTCGGTTATTCCGCTGGGCACGCATATCATGACCCTGGGTTTGAAGAAAAACATCCTGCGCCCGCAGACTTTAGTGATGAAATACTTGAGCATTTTTTCAGTTGTTTCGTAATCTGATATAACCCCGTCCCTGAGCGGCCTCACTGCCGTTATGTTTCCGGGCGTTCTTCCCATCATTCTCCGGGCTTCCTCGCCCACAGCAAGAATATTGCCTTCGTCATCCATCGCAACAACCGATGGCTCACGTAGTACAATACCCTTTCCCTTTACATATAAAAGAACCGTTGCGGTTCCCAAGTCTATTCCTATATCAAGACCAAAAGCCATAATATCTCCAATAATCTTTTTTTACATTATCTCACACAGAGACCGTGCTTTCAAGGGAAATACAGGTCTTGCGGATATATATAAAAACTATTTTCAAGCCATCTTAAATCAAACGGTTGGCAATCGGACAAGTCTTGTCCATGAACAATTGCACAGTCGCGTCCCATGTGTTAATATAATTTAAGAAAATATGAAAACAGGAGCTGATTATATTGATTAATAAAAGATCTGTAGCGGAAGTTATCATACTGACCCTTGTTACGTGCGGTATATACGGACTGTACTGGATTTATG
Organism: Clostridia bacterium; assembly: GCA_046484775.1. Taxonomy (GTDB): domain Bacteria; phylum Bacillota; class Clostridia; order DUPQ01; family DUPQ01; genus JAFGQE01. The sequence continues at coordinate 12,710 of JAWOIG010000218.1, forward strand.
CTTTTTCAAATGATATAAAGACATATCTGGACGACGAGACCATCAACCCGGGGCTCGAGCTGCTGCTCTGCATCGTCACCTGCGGAATATACACGATTTATTGGATGTACAAATTCGGCAAACTCATATGCACGTGTCAGGAAAAGGCAGGGGTACAGGTTGAGGATAATTCCATTATTTACTTGATCCTTGCCGTTTTCGGTCTTGGCATCGTGAATTTCGGACTGATGCAGAATGCCATGAATATTGTAATCGACGCATCGGGCGAACCCGCCTGACAAATGCCGGAACATCAAATCACCATACCAGAGGGATGAAACCAAAGCCATTGGGCAAGTTGATTTTTAAGTTCAAACAGCGGTTAATAAAAAAAGGACCGTCCGCTGACGGTCCTTTTCCATGGAATCAAATTTTACTATATCTCAACTACAGACCTAACCTTGTATTTGCCAAGTTTCTCGCGTCCCTTTAGAAAAGAAAGCTCTATCAGAACCTGAACGCCTATAACCTCGCCTCCCATTTTTTCAACCAGCTTGATAATCGATTCGGTCGTGCCGCTTGTGGCGAGCAAATCATCGACCACCAAAACCTTCTGACCCGGTTTGATCGAATCCTCATGAATCTCCAGTGTGCTGGTTCCGTACTCGAGGCTGTACTCAAAACTTATGGTTTTATATGGAAGTTTCCCGGGTTTTCTCACCGGTACAAAGCCTTTCCCCGCCATATATGCAAGCGGGACTCCAAAAATGAATCCCCTGGCCTCCGGGGCCACTATGATATCGAAATCCCCGAACTCATCCATGCTTTCCTTCATTTTCTCCAGACTGTATTTCAATGCCTCCGCATCCTGAAGAACAGTAGTAATATCGATGAAGTCTATCCCTTCCTTGGGGAAATCGGGAACATGTCTGAATTTTGATTTTAAGTCCATATCTCCAGCTCCTTATTGTTAATACCGACAGATTATATTTTACCATACGGCCATTCAATATTAAAGAAAATTATCGCCCCGTCAGGCTGTCCATACATGATATAATCATTATGACATTAAAATAAAAAACAAAACCGGAGGCATCCCGATGAATAAAACACCCCACATAGAAGTAGACCGGGAAGGTTTGATAGCAAAAACGATCCTGCTTCCCGGAGATCCCCTAAGGGCCAGGTTTATCGCCGAGACCTATCTTGAAAATCCGGTCCGGTTCAATGCCGTCCGAAACGCCTTCGGATATACGGGAACTTACAATGGAAAAAAGATATCCGTAATGGGAACCGGAATGGGAATGCCATCCATCGGCATATATTCATATGAACTGATTCATAACTATAAGGTCGAAAACCTGATACGGGTCGGTTCGTGCGGAGCATTTCAGCCTCATCTTAATTTATACGACATAATTATTGGAATAAGCGCATCCACAAACTCAAACTTCGCATCGCAATATGGGCTTCCGGGAACGTATGCCCCGACCGCTTCGTGGAAGCTTGTTGAAAAAGCGGTCAGGATTGCAAAAGAAAAAGGAACCCCTGTAAATGTGGGCAATATCCTTTCATCGGACATATTTTACGACGATGATCATGATTCGTGGAAGAAATGGGCCGGGATGGGCGTTCTGGCCGTTGAAATGGAAGCCGCCGCATTATATATGAATGCGGCAAGAATGGGAGCAAACGCACTTTGCATACTTACTGTTTCCGACTCGCTCGTTACACACGAGACCACTACATCGGAGGAAAGACAGACCGCTTTTACAAAAATGATGGAAATAGCTCTGGAACTTGCCTGATCAACTGCACTTTCCTAAAATTCACAATAAAATATCAACCGGACTTTTGTTCGGTTTTTATTTATGCAACTGCAGATTTTCTTTTGAAAAGATAGGCGGCACCCAGAGTAGCTGCAAGAAATATGGGTATCAAGTAAAAAACCGCACTCAGAGAATAATTGATGCTTACAAAACTTCCAAGCATGGGTGAAATTGCCCATCCAATGCTCCCTACTGTTTGCCTGATCCCAAACAATAGACCTTGTTTATTTTGGGGAACGAGACCAATGGAATCCGACATAATAAGAGGATCGATCGCTCCAAGCGCAAAGAACATCAATGAATAACAAACAGCAAATCCCATAAGCGATTTGGTTAAAAGAAGCGGAATTGTAATTATGAGCCCTGCGGTCAAATATATCATGACAAGCTTTTTTTTATTATACCTGTCGCCCAAACGCGAAAGTAAAATTGCCGATAGAGAAGACATGATTCCGGCTCCCGCCGATATTAATCCCGTAATCATTGCAGATCCTTCAAGTTTTCCCCTGACTTCCTGAACATAAAGGGGCATATAGGGCGACGCCACAGATCTTCCTATCCCCAGTAAAAACAGCATAAGCAACATAATAATTATAGGCGCAGTTAAAATTGATAATATGTTTTTGCTGCCTTTCTCAGTCTTTTTAACAACCGGTCTTTTTGTTTCTTTTACAAAAAACAAAACCAAAAGGAAACAGAGCAGCATTATTATCCCGCCCAGATAAAAACTCGGTTTGTATCCCACTTGATCTGCGAGGATTCCTCCGACGGCAGGACCTACTGACTGCCCTATGAATGTTGAGGAACTTATGATGCCAAGTGCATAGGCCATGTTTTTCTGAGGAGTTTCTGCTGCTACCAATGCGGCTGCAGCAGTTACCGTACCTGTGAGAAAGCCTTGAAGAATTCGTAAAATCAATACTCCTGTTACAGAATTGACCAACCCAAGACACGTTAAAATAAAAGAGGCTGTTATCAACGCCCTAAGGAGCATTGGCTTTTTGCCGTATTTATCTGAAATAATACCCCATATCGGAGCCATTATGGCCAGGCCTATTGCCGGTGCCGCACTGAGAATTCCGGTTAACAGTCTGAGTTTTTCCGGGTCGCTTACTCCAAGCTCCTGTATATAGTAAGGTAAAAAAGGGAGTCCGAAGCCAAAAGACATCAGAGAAAGTATCTGAACAAACCAAACTAAATACAGTCGTTTTTTCCAGCTGTTATCCATTCGGACCTACAGCCCGTATTTTTTCATCATTGACCTTATAAAGCGGGTTCCTTCACTGACGAGCGTATCGCCGTCCGGTGCAAGCTGCCTCCATACCCATGTATTCATGTTTCCCGTACAATCCACGAAACTCTCAAGCGCGGCATATCCCGTGTACTTTATTTCGGCGAGAGCCTTGAAAATGTCGTCCCAGTCCACAAGCCCCGTTCCTGGAATTCCCCTGTCGTTTTCGCATAGATGGTAGTGCATGAGGTCTTTCCCCGCAAGAATCGTTGCATCATAAAATGACTTTTCCTCTATGTTCATATGGTATGTATCCAAATGTATCCTAATATTGTCCCGGTCTATCATTTTTTTCAACATAATTGCTTGTTCACAGGTGTTTACCAAAAATGTCTCATATCTGTTTACCGGTTCGATGCCTATGTTCACACCAAGACCTTCCGCATAATCGGCGACTTCCCTCAGGCTGTCGGCAGACCATGCATACTCTCTTTCCGTAGGCTTACCGTCGAGCTGCCTGATGTGCTTTGAGTATATTACTCCGGAGAAATTGGACGCCCTTATATCAGCGGTGGCCTTTACACAGTCCTTGAGATATCTGACGCCGTTTTTCCTTATGGCGGGATCCCCGCTTGTAATGTCCGTATCATCAAGGAGAACCGTTGATGTGCATGCATCGAATCCGAGCGAACGAAGTCTTCCACTAACGGCATCTGCATCGAATTTATCAAGCACCATAAGTGGAATCTCTATGAATTCCATCCCCAGGCGCTGGGCTCTGTCAATCAGATCCAATTGGGTATTGTTCCATTCCGAGCACCATGCATAAGCATGTATTCCGAGTTTCATCTATCATACCTCCATTTGATGAATATCTTTTTATCAACACTATTTTGCCGCCGAGCCGCTGTCCCATCCGATGCCTGTACGCGTTGACCGCAATATTATTTCAGCAGTTCCCTGTATTTTCCATAGCCTTCCTTTTCAAGGTCCTCCTCCGGTATGAAGCGAAGTGCCGCCGAGTTAATGCAGTATCTCAGTCCGTCCGGCCCCGGGCCGTCGTCAAATACGTGACCCAGATGGGAGCTGTCGTCGCTGTTGCGAATTTCCGTTCTTGTGCGTCCGAGGCTATGGTCAGGTCTTTCCGTAACAACCCCGTCACCTATCGGCTTGGTAAAGCTTGGCCATCCGCATCCGGAATCAAACTTGTCCTCCGATGTGAACAACGGTTCTCCGGTGACAATATCCACATAAAGACCCCTTTTCTTGTTGTCCCAATATTCATTTTGAAATGGTGGTTCAGTATCCGCATTTTGTGTAATTTCATACTGAATGGATGTTAGCTTTGACAGCCGCGGGTCTTTTCCCAATACGGGTTTCTTCCACGTATTGAAAATGTATTCTTCCCGGCCTGATGATCTTTTATACATTTTGTATCTTCCGGGGTTCTTCTCATAATATTTCCTGTGGTACTCCTCTGCAGGATAGAACTTTTCAACTTTAATAATCCGGGTGGTAATAGGCTCTGCAAAGCCAAAGCTCTCCTTGATTTCATCCCTTGATTTCTCTGCACTCCTTTTTTCTTCTTC
>JAWOIG010000035.1:0-15818 GCA_046484775.1 Clostridia bacterium
AAATATAATAGGATGTGGAGTGAATGGCAGGGGAATATCCCATGTCATGCAGGAGCAAAGATGAAAAACAGGGATAGAATACTAAAAACTTTGAATCTCGGACTGCCGGACGACAGACTCCCGATGATCGAATGGGCCGGTTGGTGGGACAAGACTCTGGATCGGTTCAGAAAAGAGGGCGTACCGGCCGATTTGCCGCCCGACGAAGTCAGGGAATATCTGGGCCTTGATATGCTCAGGCAGTTTTGGATCGGACCGAAAGGCGACGCGTTCAGGAATGCGCCGGAAGCCGACAGGAAGGTCTCGGATATGGAATCATACCTCAGGGTCAAGAAACTGCTTTATCCGTCGGATGCGGTTGAGGTCCGCAGAGAAAAAATCGAAGCGCTGAAGGAACTGCATGACAGTGGGGATGCCGCCATATGGATAACGCTCGAGGGCTTTTTCTGGTTCCCGAGGACATTGTTTGGAATCGAAGAGCATCTGTATGCCTTTTATGACGAACCCGAGACCATGCACAGGATTAATTCAGACCTGGCCGATTATAATATTTATTTGATAGAGGAATTCTGCAGGATACTTGAACCGGATTTCATGACTTTTGCAGAGGACATGTCCTATAACCTCGGCCCCATGCTGTCGTACGATCTTTTCAGGGAGTTTCTGCTTCCATATTATAAAAAAGTCATACCGGTTTTAAAAAAGCACAATATAATACCGATGGTCGATACGGACGGCCAGCTCGAGGACATGATTCCCTGGCTTTTGGAAGCAGGGATCGAAGGCGCGCTGCCGCTCGAAAGACAGGCGGGCGTCGATGTTGCCAGGATGAAGGAACAGTTTCCGAATTTCAAGGTAATCGGCGCCTACGACAAGATGGTCATGAACCGCGGTGAGGAAGCAATGAGGGCCTAATGGGAAAGGCTTCTTCCCGTGATGAAAAAAGGCGGGTTCATACCATCCTGCGACCATCAGACGCCTCCGGGCGTTTCACTGGAGAACTATAGGATTTACCTTGGGCTAATGGAAGAGTATTGCAAGAGGGCAGTTGAATAATAACACTTTGGAGGAACAGTAATGACAACAGGTGACGCGAAGGGCAGGGTTCCGATGCATCCGGGGGCCAGGAAACTGCGGGATTTTTATGCCATCAAGCCGGGAGCTCCCATAATCATGGATGACTTCGGCTGGTATTCCCTGGACAGATGGATCGGCGAGGGACACATAACGGATGAAAACCACCTGAAAAGACTTTTCAATTTCGATCCCGTAGGCAACTTCAACATGGGCGGCCTGGGGTGGTGCCAGGCTCCGTTCCATCCATGTTTCGAGGAAAGCATAATCGAGGACCGCGGCGAGCATGAGCTGGTAAGGGACAAGTTCGGGCGCGACGTCCTTTTTTTCAAGAACAGAAGAAGCGGCTTCATGCCGGAGTATGTGAACCACCCGGTGAAGGATATGAAGACCTGGGAGGAAAACTGCAAGTGGAGGATGGATCCGAATTCACCCGGACGATTCGAGGATTTTGAAGCGCATATTGAAAATGCAAGGAAAGCCGAGGCGGAAGGGAAGATGATAATTCTCAACGCAGTGGGCGGATATATGTATCTTCGAAGTCTGGTCGGGCCCCTTGAAGTCCTGTACAAATTCTATGATGAACCCGGGCTGATAGTCGACTGCATGGAGACATGGTTCAATGTGGTGGACACAATTGCCGCAAAATACCAGGAGCATGTGTCCATCGATGAATTCTACGTGGGCGAGGACATCTGCTACAACCATGGGCCGCTGATATCCCCGGACATGATAAGGGAATTCATCCTTCCATATTATAAACAGGTCATGGACAACATAAGGAAAAGGCAGATCGACAGGGAACGCCGCCTGTACTTTCAGGTTGACACCGACGGGTTTTCCGACCCAGTAATCGATGTTTACGGAGAAATCGGGCTTGATTACCTAAGTCCATTCGAAGTTGCGTCGGGATGCGATGTCGTCAGAACGGGAAAGGAGTATCCCGGTCTCAGGATAAGGGGCGGCTTCGACAAGAGGATACTTGCCTCGACGAAGGAAGCCATAGACAGGGAGGTCGACAGGATCATGCCTGTAATGAAAGCCCGGGGAGGATACATACCCATGTGCGACCATGGGGTGCCGGAAGAAGTAAGTTTTGAGAATTATACACATTTCAGAAACAGATTGCGGGAATACGCGGATTAATTGGGGGGATTGAAATGAAGAATGCAGTGATAGTCAAAGGCGGATGGGACGGACATCAACCGAACCAGGTGGCGGAAGTATTCGAGAGGATGCTTCTTGACGAGGGATTCACGGTTGACATACACGACAACCTCGGAGCTTTCGACGACCTCGATTACCTGAAGAGGTCGGCCCTGATAGTTCCAATCTGGACAATGGGGACGATAGAGGCCGGTCAGGTTAAGAATGTAATGGAGGCTGTCGCCGGGGGAACGGGAATGGCGGGATGCCATGGCGGAATGTGCGACGCCTTCCGCAACAGCACCGAGTGGCAGTTCCTTACCGGGGGGCAGTGGGTATCGCATCCCGGCGGGGACAGTGTAAGCTACAGGGTCAATATAACCAACAACTCCAGCCCCATAACCCTGGGGATAAATGATTTTACTGTGGTGAGCGAGCAGTACTATGTGCACATAGACCCATGCATTGAAGTTCTTGCAACCACAAGATTCCCAAGCGTCGTCTGGTATAACTCCACGAACGGGGAAGTCGATGTTCCGGTAATGTGGACAAAAAGGTGGGGCCACGGGCGTGTATTCTACAGTTCGCTCGGACACCACGCCGATGTTTTCGATATTCCCGGGGCTTATGAAACCATGAAGAACGGCATGATGTGGGTGGCAAAAGGAAGGGAAATAGCCGTCCGGGACAATCTTTCCGCTGATGAGTTTTCCAGCGATAAGAAAATGTTTTAGGGGGAGCGTATGAAAAAAACAGTTGTCGGCGTTGTGGGATGCGGCGCAATCAGTGGGATTTATCTTAAAAACCTTACAGGCCTTTTCGAGAATACAATTGTCTTGGCCGTATGCGACCTTGACAGGGAAAAGGCGGAAAAGGCAGCCGGACAATATGGGATTGAAAAGGTGTACACGCTGGATGAAATGCTTGCCGATGAAGAAATAGAAATAATCGCCAATCTCACAACTCCGAAATCGCATTACCCTATATGCAGGAAGGCGCTGGAGGCAGGAAAGCATGTCTATGTGGAAAAGCCTCTTTGCGTAAAATTCGAAGAGGGAAGGGAGCTCGTCGATATTGCGAATAACAGGGGTCTCATGCTTGCATCGGCTCCCGACACATTCCTTGGAGCGGGAATCCAGACCTGCATCGACCTTATAAAAAAAGGGCGCATCGGACGGCCTGTCGCCGCTACTGCATATATGATGTGCCACGGGCATGAATCATGGCATCCTGATCCGGAATTCTATTATGAAACCGGGGGAGGACCGATGTTCGACATGGGTCCCTATTACCTTACGGCCCTGGTCAACCTGATAGGACCCGTCAAATCAGTGGCAGGGATGACGGCAATGCCTTTTGCAGAGAGAACGATAACCAGCGAAAAGAAAAAAGGCAAGGTCATAAAGGTTGAGGTTCCGACCCATGTGTGCGGACTGATGGAGTTTCAAAACGGAGCCGTCGGCAGCATCATCACTTCATTCGACATCTGGGGACACAACAACCCCAGGATTGAAATACATGGGACCGAAGGCTCGCTTTCAGTACCTGATCCGAATACCTTCGGAGGAACGGTGTTGTTGAAAACAAAAGGCTCAGCAGAATGGCAGGACATACCGCTCGCATTTCCATATCCCGAAAATGCCAGGGGCCTTGGAATATCCGATATGGCATCTGCGGTGGCACAAGGCACGAGGCACAGGGCAAATGGCGACGTGGCGCTTCATGTCCTCGAATTGATGCATGGATTCCACATTGCCGCCGATACAAAATCGCACTATAGGCTTAAAACTGCTTTTTAGCGCAGCTTCGCCGAAGGATGCTTTTGGGGATGTTTTTTGAACACCATTGAAAAAGCCGAGTTACACCGGGTTTTTACGTATGCTATAATTATCTTGATCAAAGCTTTTTAGCCTCATCGGGCCATGAAGCGAAAGCCCATTTTGCCCGGTATCCGTTGATTTGCTTGCATCAATTCGCTAAAGGGGGACAAAATGGCAATTCAGAAATTTATTGTAAGCAAAGACGATAATTATTACGAGGCTTTTCCCGATGTCGTGCTGACAGAGGGCGGAAAGCTCATAGCGGTATTCGAGGAATGTACGCATCACGCCGATAGATCCTTCGCCAGGATAATGAAAACCGAAAGCACCGACAGGGGAAGGACGTGGAGCCCGAAGGAAGCCTTTACCGTCAGCAATGACGGATGGCCGCCTTTTTGGAACTGCGCCAGGATATCCAGGCTGTCCGACGGACGGCTTGCAATTGTTGCCGACTGGGTTCTTGGAAAGAATGAAAATGGCGCAATAGTCTACTATTGGATCGGAGACAAGGAGGGTATCTCATGGGAAGGCCCATTCCAGGCTCCCAGCGATGGCATAGTTCCTGACAAGCTTATTGAAACGAAAACCGGCAGATGGTTGATCGGCACCCATCTGAAAAATAAATCCGGATACATTTCTCAAAGCCTTTGGTATTCGGATGATAAGGGTAAAACCTGGAGCGGGAGGAAGGTTGTCGCCGATAAACCGGGGCTCAATCTTTGCGAAGGAAGCATCCTTGAACTGCCCGATGGCACCCTGGTATGCTTCCTGAGGGAAAACTCTGGGCTTGGATACGACTGCTACAAGGCAATATCAAGGGACAACGGAGAGACCTGGGAAGGTCCGTACAATGTGCCCATGCCCGGATGCCACAGACCTGTGGCAGGTATTTTAAACAGCGGAATGGTCATGATAACCCACAGGTTCATGCACGGGGGCAAGGGCTGGGTCGGATTCTGGACACAGAATTTCTTTGCGGGATTCACTGCGATTGAATCGTGCCTGGAAACCGAGCGCAGCGGCCAGGCGTTTCGGATAATGCCGTTGGATTATGACAGAAGCCCCGTTTCGGACATTGGCTACTCCGGATGGGTCCAGTTTGCGGACGGAGAGATATATGCAGTCTATTATCTGGTGGACGATTCCCCGAACGGGCAGATCAGGGGAATCAGCTTCCGCGAGGAAGACGTGATTATCGGAGGTTTTGAATCCTGATGAAAAAATGGCTTGCAATTACGGCTGCAATCGTATTCTCCCTGATGCTGGCACTTCATATGCTTCTGAGTTTCATAATGCTTGTCGGGATGGACAAGGAGCTGTACAAAAGCGCTCAGGTGGCTGATGAAATTTATTCATATGCCGGAATCAGCCAGGAGACCCTTGACAGGGCGACCATCGGATTGATTGATTACATGGATGACAAGAGGGACGACCTGGTCATTCTCAGCGAACCAAGCACAGGTCGTGAGCTTTTCAATGCCAGGGAAAAATCCCATATGGCTGATGTAAAGAATCTTTTTACCCTCGGTAAAAGGTTAAATTTCGGACTTTTCATAGCCATTGTATTTTTGCTGATATTCTACCTTGCATATGACAAGGAGGGGATGAAGAGATACTTCATGAAATACTGTGCAGTCACCCTGGCGATAATAATGGGAGCCTGGATAATCATAGCTGTGCTTGCGCTTATTGATTTCACCGCTTTCTGGACGACTTTTCACAAGGTTTTCTTTACGAACGACCTGTGGCTTCTGGATCCTTCCACCGACCTGCTCATCAGAATGATGCCGCAGCGGTTTTTTATCAGGATATTATCGGAAATTCTATGGAGATTCATGGTTTCATATATTCTTGTCATGGGTTTGTTCACTTCGGGCCACATGCTGATGAACAGGGACAGGAGAAATAAAGACAAAACGAAAGGCCGGGCATAATGAAAAGAATAAGTGTAATCGGTTGTGGATATGTAGGGTTGGTTACAGGCGCCGGCCTGGCCGAATTCGGGAATGAAGTTGTTTGCATGGATATTGACGAAGACAGAATCAAAAGTCTGCGCAGTATGGAGATGCCTTTTTACGAGCCGGGTCTCGTTGATTTGGTCAGGAGAAACTATATTGCCGGAAAACTGTTTTTTGAAGATGACATGGCCAGGGGAATCAAGGGAAGCGATGCCATCATGGTTGCCGTCCAGACTCCCCAGGGCAATGACGGGATAGCGGATCTCACATATCTGATGGCCGCTGCCGGCGATATTGCACGGGAATTGAACCAAGACGCGATGATAATAATAAAGTCAACGGTTCCCGTGGGAACGGCGGCAAAGGTTGAAGGGCTTATAAATCGAATACTGGATGAAAGAAAAATCGGTTTCTCGGTTCAGGTCGTGTCAAACCCGGAATTTCTGAGGGAAGGCTCAGCTGTCAGGACGTTCCTTGAACCCGACAGGATTGTCATCGGCATGCTGGAAGGCGGGGAAAGCAGGAAAAGGATGGAGGAAATTTACAGTAAGCCCGCCGGGGAGGGAGTCCCATTGATCTTTTGTTCCAATGAAACGGCGGAAACCATCAAGTATGCATCCAACTCGTTCCTGGCAATGAAAATCTCATTCATAAATCAAATCGCATTGCTTTGTGAAAAGACCGGAGCGGACATAAAAACCGTGGCGGATGCGATAGGAAAAGATTCAAGGATAAGTCCGTATTTTTTAAATCCTGGCCCGGGTTATGGCGGGAGCTGCTTCCCGAAGGACACAAAGGCATTCGTCAGGACGGGGGAGGAATACGGGGTCGATCTGTCGCTGATACGAACTGCGGACGAGGCCAATGAAAGACACAAGATGATTCTGGCTGAAAAAATTGCGCGTGTGATGAAGCAAGCCAATGCCGTAAAACTTGCAGTCTGGGGTCTGTCGTTCAAGGCGGGAACGGGCGACATGAGGAATTCGCCGGCACTTACGATTATTCCCGAACTATGCAGGCGGGGAATCAATATCAAGGCATACGACCCCGAAGCCATGCCGGAGGCGGCAAGGCATTTCAAGGACAGCATGGACAAGGTTTCCTTGTGCACCTCAATGGATGAATCGTTGTCGGACTCCGACTGCCTGTTGATTCTGACGGAGTGGGAGTGTTTCAGGAATGCCGACCTGTCTCATGCAGCAGGCTTGCTAAGGCACAGGATTCTTTTTGACTTCAGGAATCTTCATGAAAAGGAATCGGCTGTTGCCGCAGGCCTGGAATATTATGGAATAGGGCGATAGGATGAAATTTGTAGATCTGGCAGAAAAATACAACCTGAATACTGCGGGCGATATAATCGCCGTCAAGAAAAACAATATCATAACCAGTCTTGACGAGCCTGCGGATGATGAGGATGAATTTGAATTCATAGATACATCTTCACTGGAAGGAATAAGGATATACAAGAATACGCTCAAATTCGTACTGGTCAAGGCCGTGTCCGATCTATTTCCGGGTACAAGGCTCAAAATCCACTATTCGGTCAACAATGGAAGTTTCTGCGAACTGGCTGGCAGGAATGTCGGCAAGGAGGAAGTCAACAGGATACGCAAGAGAATGAAATATATCATCAACCGCCGGCTTTTAATAGAAAAAAATGTATATGAAACATGGCATGCCGCAAAAATTCTCGAACACATCAACAGGACGGATCTGCTTGAAGTATTATCCGCGAACGATTCCGGCAGAATTATGCTTTATTCCCTCGAGGGTGTATTCGATTATTTCCATGGCCTTCTTGCACCCGATACAGGATATGTGGATTTATTTGAGCTTCGCCATTTCCATAACGGCTTCCTGATGTTTTATCCGACAAGATTCAATCCGGGTGCGCTTCCCAAGTGGAAAACCCAGAAAAAGCTGGCAAGGGCGTTCGAGGAAATTCGGCGATGGGGGGATGCAATCGGCGTCGACAACATCTCCGACCTGAATGCTCTTGCACAAAACGGCGGAATGAACGACATAATCAGGGTGTCGGAAGCGCTTCATGAAAAGAAAATAGGTTATATTGCGGATGAAATAAAAAGAAAAGGCAAGAATTTCGTTTTTATATCGGGTCCTTCGTCATCCGGGAAAACGACTTTTGCCAAAAGACTTGAGGTTCATCTCAAGGCCGTGGGTCTTAAGGCCCATCTTATTTCTTTGGATGATTATTACAAAGGCGGGAATATACCTCTTGATATATTAGGCAAAAAAGATTACGAATCGCCGGGTGCGTTTGATATCGTAAAGTTCAATGAAGATCTGCACTCGCTGCAGTTCATTGGACGGGCCGAGATTCCGGTTTACGATTTCGCGACTGAGAGCAGGAAAAGACACAGGCGGCTTGACATGGATCTAAACGGAGTTGTCATCGTAGAGGGAATACACGGCAACAACCCTGCTTTCAGCACGGGAGTGGACAGGCAACGCATACACAAGCTGTATATAAGCGCACTTACTTCGGTCAGCATAGACGACCACAACAGGCTTTCGACCACCGATGCGCGCCTTTTCAGGAGATTGGTCAGGGATTACAAATACCGGGGGGCCAGTGCCGAAAGGACGCTTGGTATGTGGGAGGATGTAAGAAAGGGCGAGGACCTGCATATTTTCCCATTTCAGGAGGAAGCCGACGAAATTTTCAACAGTACGCTTATCTATGAACACAGCGTTTTGAAAAAATATGCGGAGCCGATACTCATGGAGGTCGGACAGGGCAGCGAATACTATACGCTTGCCCGGAGATTGCTTGTAATATTGTCTTATTTCAAGGAAGCCGACGACGCCGAGATTCCCGGAAATTCGCTGTTAAGGGAGTTCATAGGCGGATCTGTATTTGATTATTAACGCCATGGAGGAATGTATGGAATATTTACTGGGAATCGACATAGGTACGTCGGGAACGAAAACGGTGCTTTTTGACACCGGGGGAAACAGTATTTCATCCGCAACCGCGGAATATCCCCTTTACCAGCCAAGGATAGGCTGGGCCGAACAGGATCCGGAAGACTGGTGGAAGGCTGTATGTGAGACTGTTTCATCGGTTTTGAAGCAAAGCGGGGCAAAACCGGGAAATATAAAGGGAATCGGACTATCCGGACAGATGCATGGGCTTGTGCTTCTTGACAAGGGAAACAATGTCCTTCGCAGGTCCATAATATGGTGCGACCAAAGAAGCGGAAAAGAATGCGATGAGATAACAAGATGCGTCGGTGCGGAGCGTTTGATCAGCATAACGGCGAATCCGGCACTGACAGGTTTCACGGCATCGAAGATACTGTGGGTCAGGAACAACGAACCGGAAATATATTTGGGAATAAATAAAATTCTGCTTCCAAAGGATTATATAAGATTCAGGCTGACGGGCGTGTTTGCCACGGATGTATCCGATGCGAGCGGGATGCAGCTGCTCAACATAAGGACCCGCAGGTGGAGCAGGGAAATGCTCGAGAAGCTTGAGATCAAGAGGGAATGGCTGGGGGAAGTTTTCGAATCATGTGAAAATACAGGAGCCGTAACAAAGAAAGCTGCGGAGGCAACAGGACTCGCCCGGGGCACAATCGTGGCGGGCGGAGCCGGCGATCAGGCGGCGGGAGCAGTAGGGAACGGAATTGTGCAAGAAGGCATCATATCCTCGACAATCGGAACCAGCGGAGTTGTATTCGCACATATGAACAAGGTGGAAATAGATATGAAGGGCAGGGTGCATACATTCTGCCACGCTGTCCCGGGCTGCTGGCATGTGATGGGGGTCACGCAGGGAGCAGGTCTTTCGTTGAAATGGTTCAGGGATAATTTCTGCGCCGATGAAAAGAAGGCCGCGGAGCTTATGGGAGTGGATCCCTATGTTCTGATGGACAAGGAAGCCGCAGGGATAGCCCCGGGGGCCGAGGGTGTCCTGTACCTTCCATACCTTATGGGCGAAAGAACCCCGCACCTCGACCCGTACGCCAAGGCTGTATTCTTCGGCATAAGCGCCGCGCACACAAAGGCGCATATGCTGCGCGCCGTCATGGAAGGAGTTGCATACAGTCTGAGGGACTGCATGGAGATAATAAGGGGCATGGGGATTGACGCGGCGCAGGTAAGGGCTTCGGGCGGAGGTGGAAGAAGCCCTCTTTGGAGGCAGATGCAGGCCGACATGTTCAATGCTGATATCTGTACGATTAATTCAGGCGAAGGACCGGCGCTGGGAGCAGCCATCCTTGCGGGTGTGGCTTCAGGCGTTTACCCTGATGTCGTATCTGCATGCAATTCCATTATAAGCGTAAGGGATACGCTGGTTCCCGACCCCGGTGCAACGGAAATATATGACAAGTATTATGAAATATACAAGAATCTGTATGCGCATTTGAAAAATGACTACAGGGATTTGGCTGAATTAATGGAGGGATTGGATGAGGCAAAAGGCATTTGAAGGCAAAGGCAGGTTTTTCAAGGGGAATCTGCACACCCACACCTCGATATCCGACGGAAAGAGACCCGTCGGAGAGGTCATCGGCATATATAAGGACAAGGGCTATGATTTTCTGGCGATTACCGACCATAATACGGTATTTCGGTCGGAGGAGTTCAACAATGGGATTTATATAATGCCCGGACTTGAGATACATTGCCATAGCCCCGAAAAATTCAGAACCCATCATATGGTTGCGCTAACGACATATGACAATGATGCGACATTCCATGGGGAACGAATCGAGAATGTCGAATGGACGGATTCGGCGGCGAGCGCTGCGGAGATGCATGACCTTATGACAGGGAGGGGATTCCTACCTATATACTGCCACTCCATGTGGTCGCGGACGGAACCGTCGGAATACGACAGACTGGACCTGAGGGCGATGGAGGTATACAACGGGGTGTGCGAATATGTGTACGATCAGGGAAACCAGGAGGTTTACTGGGATACTCTTCTACGAATGGGGAAACGAATCTGGGGCGTCGCAACGGACGACTGCCACGGAGCCGACCAACATTACGGAAGAGGATATGTCATGGCAAGAATGGATGGATTGAATGATCGCAATATCATGAAGGCTCTGTCCGAAGGAAGTTTCTATTCAAGCAGGGGACCCGAGATCCATGACTTCTATATAGAGGACGGCGAGGCGCATGTAGTATGCTCGCCCGTACAACAGATCACTTTCATTACATATGAATACCTTGGAAAATGTTACAGGGATGAAGGATGGATGACAGAGAAAAGCTTCAGATTCCACGAGGGTATAGATTATATAAGGGTTGAGGTTACCGATGAACAGGGAATGAAGGCGTGGACCAACCCCATTTTTCTGACATAGCGGGAGATATGCGGCATGGCTGATGGAAAAATGGCAGCAGGTGTGTGATTCTTCAATTATGCAAAAGACCGGGAAACAAACGTAGGCGGTGCGCTCAATATCGACAAAGCTTTGGTTTTTATATAGAATATATCCGACAACAGGGCTTGGAACCTGATTTTGAAACATTATGGGAGATGACTGATGAGAAAAAGCAAAGTGCTCGAAAAGCTCAGGGCCGGGGAAGTGGCGACCTGCTTCAAGACCAACTTCACTGATGCAAGGATAGTGGAAATGATCGGCCTGGCCGGATTCGACTGTGTTTGGACCTGCTATGAACACTGCGGGAACGACCTTGCCGCCATTGAAAGACAGATATATGCCGCGAAGGCAACCAATATGGATATAGTCGTAAGGGTTTCAAAGGGAAGTTACAGCGATTTCATCAGACCGTTGGAGCTTGACGCGACAGGAATTATGGTTCCTCACCTGATGAGCGCCGACGAGGCAAGGGATGTCGCCTGGAAAACAAAGTTTCACCCAATGGGCAGAAGACCGGCTGATGGGGGCAATGCAGACGGAGGATTCCTTTTTTATCCCGTTGACAGATATATGGCCGACTCCAACCATGAAAAATTCGTAATTTGCCAGATAGAGGATCCGGAGGCAATGGACCAGCTTGATGAAATAGCACAGGTCGAGGGCATAGACATGCTGTTTTTCGGCCCTGGCGATTTCTCCCATGCGCTTGGAATTCCGGGACAGATGAAAGATGAAAGGGTTCTGGATGCATGGAAAAGGACCGGCGAGGCATGCCGGAAATACGGGAAGTTCGCCGGAACGGTGGCCAGTCCCGGAAATGTGGAGCAGCTTCATGACTGGGGATATAATTTTCTGAACATGTCCAGCGACGTAGGGGCTTTATATAGTTATCTTCCGCAAATGCTCAAGGCCTTCGACGCCGTCAGGTAAGGACAATGGATTCAATGTGAACCTATGGATTGCAAGGAGTGGCAGCGATGGGTAAAAAACTGACGGCTTTACTGTTTGTTGTGTGTTTTGCAGCCTGTGTTACGGCACTTGCGAAAATACTGCCCGGATTGCCGACCGGAATGGACACATACCAGCTTGTATTCTGGGCTTTCGCGTTGATATTCTTTCCGATGAACGTTATATTTTTCATTATGCGTTTCTGGTCCAGAAATAAATCCTCGGGGAGCTTTTTTCTATCCCTTACGGCGTCGGTATTCCTTATGTCGGGAATATATCTGTTTGCAGCAGGTGCGGCGGGGATGGGTGGCGGCAACGCGATTTCGTTCGTTTTTCTCACACCGCTGATTACCATTGCTTTACTTCCCGCAATGTCAAAGGAAAAGCCGGGCCCGGGAAAAATACTTGCGGTCATTGTTGCCGCATGCGGAGCGGCCTGTATTTTCATTGCGGGACGTTCGGGCATGCAGATTTCCACCGAGGGGTTTCTGCTTATTCTCGGAGCCTCGGCCTGCTGGTCCATGTTCAGCCTGATTTCGGCCAGGACCCGGACCGTCACACATGTGAATGTATATATTTATGTGACTTCCTGTGTTGTTATCTCGGCCGCCGCGATGTTTTTGCAGTCAGGATTCAGTATGCCTGAATTAAGGGAGATAGGTATTCTTGCAATCCTGGCGGCGCTGTTTCTGGCATCGGTCTTTTTCTGGGCGGCGGCATTTAAGCCGGCTGCCGTATCATTCTGGGCAACGACCGTTTATATCGTACCGGCATTCATGCTTCTTTATGAGATAGTATTCAGGTCGGGTTCAATCGGGGTTCTTGGGATAACCGGGCTTTCAATCCTGGGAATCGCACTCATATACAGGATGTCCGTCAAGGCATAGTGATGCACATCTTTGTGAATATTAATCAAATAAGCTAAAAAAATCTTATTATCGGCTAAGACATGCCGTTTCATTCATATATAATTGATATATTAATTTCTAAGGAGATGAATTATGTCTGAACTTGCCATATTCGGCGGAAGAAAAGCCGTTTCAAAGGATCCGGGGGATTTGTTCGCCTGGCCTATAATAACCAAAGAGGATGAGGAGGCGGTTCTTGACGTCCTTCGGAAAGGTTCGATGTCCGGAACCGACGTCACAAGGAAGTTCGAAGAGGAATTTGCAAAATGGCAGGGACTTGATTACACGCTCGGGTTCTCGACGGGCACAGCGGCCATACAGAGCGCCATGTTCGGCTGCAAGGTAGGCGTCGGCGACGAGATAATATGTCCTAGCGTCACATACTGGGCCTCGGGACTGCAGGCTTATTCCCTGGGAGCGACTGTTGTTTTCGCAAATGTCGACAAGGATACGCTGTGCATCGACCCCGCGGACATCGAGCACAGGATCGGGCCGAGGACCAAGGCGATAATCGTCGTGCATTATACCGGGCATCCTGCCGACATGGACAGGATAATGGAGATTGCAAAAAGGCGTAATATCAAGGTTATCGAGGACGTTTCACATGCGCAGGGGGGCCTTTATAAAGGCAGGAAGACGGGAACCTTCGGGGATGTCGCCGCAATGAGCCTCATGAGCGGAAAATCGCTGGCCATAGGCGAGGCGGGTATTCTTGCGACAAACGACAGGGAAATCTATGAGAGGGCCGTTGCCTTCGGGCATTATGAGAGATATCAGGAAGAGAACATAACGGTCGATTATCTGAAACCCGACGCAGGGCTTCCGATGGGCGGGTACAAGTACAGGATGCACCAGATGTCTTCCGCGGTCGGCAGGGTGCAGCTTAAATATTACGACGAGAGAATGATTGAGATAAGGCGCGGCATGAATTATTTCTGGGATCTTCTGGAAGGGGTCCCCGGGATAAAGGCGCACAGGGTTGACGAAAGCACGGGCAGCACGATGGGCGGCTGGTATGCGCCGAAAGGTCTGTACAGAAGCGAAGAGCTGGGCGGTCTCTCGGTAACCAGGTTCTGCGAGGCGGTCAGGGCGGAGGGTTTTGAAGATTGCTCCCCCGGATGCAACCTGGCGATGCACACGCATTCCCTTTTCCAAACCGCGGATGTCTACGGCCATGGCAAACCCACTCGCATCGCAAATAGCGACCGGGACGTCAGGGAACTTGACTCGGACCTTGGTCCAAGTGAGGAAATCGGAGCGATGACCTACAGCATCCCGTGGTTCAAACATTATAAGCCTGAATTGATTGAAGAATATGCAAACGCATTCAGGAAGGCGGCGCTAAACTACAAGGAGCTGCTCAAGGACGATCCGGGCAATCCCGACAAGATAGGCGGCTGGCACTTCTTCAGGCACACACCCCAAAAATAAACACCACATCGGGAGGCGGAAAATCCGCCTCTTTTTTATGTCACGCCGCCCCGGCATAGCAAAAACATCAAACAGTTGCCCAAGGCAACTGTTTGAAAAATCGGCGGGCAAAAAACAACAATCAGCTTATTAAAGGCTTTTTTTGCATTTTTTGATTCAAAGACTGAAGCATTTTATGGCCAAAAGCAGCAAAAACATCAAACAATTGCCCAAGGCAACTGTTTGAAAACTGTTTGATAGGGCTGTTTCAAACGGAGGTTGTGACATGGCCGGTTGCCGAGGGGGCGGGATTTTGTTAAGATTACATTATTATTTGACAGGATGGTTTTTATGAGCAAACCGATCATAGGGATACCGATGGGGGACCCCGCGGGCATTGGCCCGGAAATTATACTCAAGGCGCTGGCGGTGGAGGATATATATGAAATCTGCCGGCCGGTGGTGATAGGCAGCGCGGCGGTACTCCGGATGGCGGAATGCTTTGTTCACAGCGGTCTTTCGCTCAACCCGGTGTCATCCGTTGCCGGTATGAAAGCAAATTTCGGTACGATTGATGTCTTCGACATCGACATGCCGGAACCGGAAACCCTTGCATGGGGAAAGGTTGACGGCAGGGCGGGAGCGGCGGCATATGAATATATAAAGAAAGCCGCGGAGCTTTGCATGGACAATTCGGTCGATGCGATGGCCACTGCTCCGATAAATAAAGAATCAATAAGGGCGGCGGGAATAGATTTCATCGGACACACCGAAATGCTCGCCCATCTTTCGGGCACGGAGGATCCGCTGACAATGTTCCAGGTAAGGAACATGCGGGTGTTCTTTCTCTCAAGGCACATGTCCTTAAGAGCTGCTTGCGATGCGGTGAAAAAGGACAAGATCAAGTCATACATCGGAAGAAGCCTGGAAGCCCTTGAAAGGCTTGGCATAAAAAAACCGCTCCTTGCGGTGGCCGGCCTGAATCCCCACAACGGCGAGCACGGAATGTTCGGTAACGAGGAGCCGGATGAAATATTTCCGGCCGTATCGGAATGCGCCGCGGAGGGACTGAATGTAATCGGCCCGGTTCCCGCGGATTCGGTTTTTGCAATGGCGCTCAAAGGCCGTTACGATGGTGTTCTTTCGCTGTATCACGACCAGGGGCACATAGCCACGAAGACGGTGGAT
>JAWOIG010000072.1:0-5901 GCA_046484775.1 Clostridia bacterium
AGGCGCGGAGGACGCAACGGAAAGCGGGTTCCTCTGCGCCTTTGCGGTGTAAACAAGGATCATCATGCCCATTGCCGCAATTTATTCAGGTAGTGCCGTTTAACTTACATCAGATTGATATTGGCCAGATATGCGGAAACGGATCAAATGGGCATAGTTCATCATTCGGTGTATGCCATATGGTTTGAGGCAGCAAGAACGGAATTCATAAGGGAAGCCGGGATTTCTTACAGCGAGTGCGAGGAAAGAGGGCTTATGCTCCCCCTTGTCTTCCTTGAGTGCAACTTTGAAAAGCCGGCATATTATGAAGATGTCGTTTCGGTAGAAGTGTCCATTGAAAAGATGACGCCTGTACGCATGACGATGAAGTACAAGGTGACCAATAAAACAACCGGGGAGGAATTAGCCGCAGGCAGGACCGGCCACGTATGGACCAATTCAAAACGGCAACCTGTAAATCTAAAGAAACACGATCCGGAAATCTATGAAATCATAAACCAATGCATTTAGAATCCGTCTTTTTCAAACAGTTGCACTGAGCAACTGTTTTTTTGCGGAATTTCAAACAGTTGCCCAAGGCAACTGTTTGTTTTTGGTGTATAATGATTAAGAACATATGTTTGGAGGGCTGCGTGGAAAAGAAAGTCGTCAGGGTTTCCGTAAAGGATCTTGTCAATTTCGGAATCAACAAGGGAAGCATCGATAAAGGCAAAGCGGCGATAATGTCTGATTCTGCCTGGGAAGGCAGCGCCTTTCATTCGCTTTTTCAAAAGAAGATGATGAATATCCACGGAGGCGAATCGTTTGGCAAGGAGGTTTTTGTCAGCGATGAAATATCGAATGATTATGTCGAGCTTAAAATAACCGGCCGTATCGATGGGGTCCTGACCGATGATTCGGGAACATACATTTATGAAGTCAAGACAATCTCGAGAAATATCGGTGGAATTGGTGTGGATGAATATCCTTCATATTGGGCTCAGGCTATTTGTTACGGATATATGTATGCGAAAAGCAAAGGGCTGGGGTCTGCAACGATACGCCTATTATATATAAACAGGGATTCGGGAGAAGACAGGCAGTTTGATAAAACGTATGAGTTTGATGAGCTTGGTTCATTTTACCTCGATTACGCAAACCGTTATCTGGAATGGACTGCCGGAATACGAAAATGGGAGATAATAAGGAACAACAGCATCGCATCCCTGGAATTTCCGTTCTCTTCATATAGAAACGGCCAAAGAAAGATGGCCGAGAAGGCATTTGTGTCAATAAGGGAGGGGAATAGACTTTTTATCCAGGCCCCGACCGGGATAGGCAAGACAATGGGAGCACTTTTCCCTGCCGTAAAAGCGCTCGGAGAGGGATTGGTGGAGCGCATATTCTATCTTACGGCCAAGACGGTAACGGCAGGCATAGCAATTGAGAATCAAAGGAAGTTATGCGATTCCGGTTTGAACCTAAGAACGGTTGTCCTGACCGCGAAAGATAAGGTATGTCCCAGGGAAAAGCGAAACTGCGACCCTGATATCTGCGACAGGGCAAGGGATTATTATGAAAGATCGGGTAATGCGGTCGGCGATTTGTTGAACAATCAGCTTATGGACAGGGAAACCATTAGGAAATATGCAGATTTGTACAATATATGCCCATTTGAGCTGTCCCTGGACGCATCGCTTTATGCAGATTTGATAATAGGGGACTATAATTATCTTTTTGACCCGAGGGTCAGGCTCGTAAGATTTTTCGAAGATACCGGGGGAAATTATTGCTTTTTAATAGACGAAGCGCATAATCTGGTGGAACGGGCAAGGGAAATGTATTCATGCGAAATTGGCAAGGAACAAATCCTGGAGCTGAAAAGGGAGACAGATCCCAAATGGGACGACATGAAGAAGAGCCTTGAAAAAATAAACAAGGAGCTTGCATCCCTGAAGAAAGAGTATTTCGAAGATTCCCAGGGAACGGCGTTTGAAATCTCGGAGGACATGCCCACAAAGCTTGCCGCAGCTGTCAGGAAATGCGTTTCCATAATGGAACCATATTTGGAATATGATATGGGGGAAGAATACAGCATTAAGCTTATGGACATGTATTTCAACCTGCTCTTCTTTACAAAGGTTTCGGAAATGTTTGACGGACGCTATGCGACCTTCTACGTGAAAAAGGGAAGTTATCTGCGTGTCAAGCTTATGTGCATCGATCCTTCGTACCTGCTTTCAAAAGCAATGGACAAAGGAAAGTCATCCGTATTGTTCAGCGCCACCCTGGAGCCAGCAGTATATTATAAAAGCATACTGGGAGGAAGGGACAGGGATTCCTTTGTTTCCCTGCCGTCTCCGTTCCCCGGGGAAAACCTTGCCGTGATCATCGAGGGAAGGATCAGCACAAAATACAGGGACAGGAACTTGTCCTATGATGACATAGCCTTTATGTTAAGGGATTCCTTCAGCATAAAGACCGGAAATTATATAGCATACTTTCCGTCATACAAATATCTGGAGGATGTCCTGGGCGTCTTTGAAAAAATAAGTCCTGAGTTTGAAATATTAACGCAGAAACCGGGAATGGCTGAAAATGACAGGGAGACTTTCCTTGAAAGATTTGAAAACCACGGCAACAGTACCTTGGTGGCATTCGCCGTTATGGGAGGTATTTTCGGCGAAGGGATAGACCTGGCAGGTGACAGGCTGTCGGGAGTTGCCGTCATTGGAACGGGACTTCCTGCCGTTTGCCCGGAACGCGAACTGATAAAAAGGTACTATGATGGAATCAATGGGCAGGGATTTGACTATGCCTACACTTATCCCGGTCTCAACAGGGTGCTGCAGGCCGCAGGCAGGGTTATAAGGAGCGAGAACGACAGGGGTTTCGTACTGCTTATAGACAGCAGGTTCACAGGCAGGAAATACATGGAGCTATATCCTTCGTGGTGGAGTCCCGGATGTCTCTCCGGAAACAAGGCGCAGGCGGCCGATTACATATCGCCGGTTCTTTTACTGTGATATAATTTCTCCATGAGACTGGTGACGATAAGACAAATGCAGGATGCGGATAAATATGCAATCAAACGGCTGGGAATACCTGCCCGCACACTCATGTCAAATGCCGCGGAAGCGGTTTCAACTGAAACACTCGGATATCTTAAGAATAAAGAAAATAAGACGGCAGCGGTTTTCTGCGGACCCGGCAATAATGGCGGCGACGGCTGGGCGACGGCTGTAAAGCTGCATGACAAGGGCATTGCCGTCACGGTTTTTTCAGTCTGCGGTCCTGAAATAACAAGCCCTGCGGCGGCATCCTTCGCTAAATCGGCAATGGAAAAGAAAATACCGGTTGTCACAGGCAGGCTTCCATCGGATTCAGAACGGTTTGAAGTTTTCATTGATGCACTGTTCGGAATAGGCTTGTCCAGAAAAATCGAGGGGATATATGCGGAATATATAAAATATCTTAACTCATGCGGCAAATATATCATAGCAGCTGACATTCCGTCGGGACTTGCCGGGGATGACGGGAATCCATTCGACCATGCCGTTAAAGCTGATCTCACGGTATGTTTTGGAATGCCGAAGGTAATGCTGTACAGTCAGCCGGGCTTTGGCTATTCAAAAAAGACAGTTGTATACGGAATAGGAATCCCTGACGAAGCGTATGAAGATTGCGAACCGGAATTTCATGCGGTTGACCTGGAGTTCGCCGTAAAAAGACTGAAACCCCGGGAAAAGATAAGTTCAAAAGGCACATACGGCAAAGTGCTTATTATTGCCGGAAGCCCGGGCATGAGCGGCGCCATGAGCCTTTGTGCGGAAGCATGCTACCGGAGCGGAACTGGACTTGTATATTGTGCGGTGCCGAAAAGCAAGCTGTATGAATATGACGGATTGGTAAGGGAAGCCATATCAATTCCTGTCGAGGATTCCGGCAAACCCTATGTTTCTAAGGTTTCATCAAATGATATAGCAAAGAACACCATGGGGAAAACCGCGGTTGTAATAGGCCCCGGCCTTTCTGCAGATTCTGAATCAGAACACATCTACGACGCCATATTAAGTGCGGGATCCATTCCGATAATAGCGGATGCACAGGTTCTCAATGACATATCGAAGGACCCGGATATTCTGAACGGTGGCGCAGGAAGAACGATCATAACACCGCATCCCGGGGAAATGGCAAAGCTAACAAATGAAACCATTGGGAACATACAGCAAAACCGCATAGAATCAGCCGTAAGCTTTGCCCAAAGACATGGTGTGATAGTATTATTGAAAGGCCACAGGACATTGATAACAAATGGTGCGAAAGTATTCATCAATACCACCGGGAACCCGGGAATGGCGACCGCGGGAAGCGGGGATGTTCTATGCGGGATAATAGCTTCATGTACTGCGATGAACATCGGACTGGATGAGGCGGCGGCCCTCGGTGCATACCTGCACGGAGCAGCAGGGGATGAAGCGGCCCGGAAGCTGGGCGAGTACGGAATGAAGGCGGGGGACATCATAAATGAGATTCCCCATGTCATAAAAAACATAGCGGGGTCATAAGATATGGAGAATATGCCGGGCAGGGCATGGGTTGAGATCAATCTCGACAGCATAGCCCACAATCTACGGGAAATCAGGGGACGTCTTGGAAACGGAGTCCGGATCAACGGTGTCATAAAGGCGGATGGTTACGGGCACGGCGCGGTCATGACCGCCGGGGTTCTGTGCGACAATGGAATCGATATGCTTTCGGTTGCAACCCTGGACGAAGCGGTGCAGTTGAGAAAACAAAAAATCAAAGTTCCCATTCTGGTGCTCGGATATACCGAGGTCGGGCGGTTGAGGGAAATAATCAGGAACGACATCATTGTGTCTGTTTTCGATATTGAACTGGCAAGGAAGCTGTCAGATGAAGCAAAAACGAATAACAAGAGAATAAAGGTTCACATAAAGATAGATACCGGAATGAACAGGATAGGATTTCCATGGGATTATGAAGCCGATATTATTGAAGCTTTCAACTTAAAAGGGCTTGAAATATGCGGCACATTCACCCACTTCTCGACGGCAGACGAGGAAGACGGGGAATATACGAAAGTTCAGTATGTCAGGTTTGCGAATATTCTTGAAAGATTAAGAAATGAAGATCTGGAACCGGGAGTTTGCCATGCGGACAACAGCGGGGGTGCATTGCTGCATGTGGACAAGGCCCTTGACATGGTAAGAACAGGCCTTTTGCTTTATGGTCTTTACCCTTCCGAATACTCAAGACTGGCTTCAAGGATGGAGCTTGAACCTGCAATGATATTCAAGGCCAAGATAATAAAGGTTAAGGAAGTGGAAAAAGGAATGCCGGTCAGCTATGGCAACAAATATATTACAGCCGGAAAAACAAAGATTGCGACAATCGCCTGCGGGTATGCTGACGGGTATTCCCGGGTTCTTTCCGGTAAGGCGCAGGTTATCATAAACGGTAGAAAAGCACCGATAATCGGAAACATATGCATGGATATGTGCATGGCGGACATATCAGGCATAGATACCCCTGTTAAGGCAGGGGATATGGCGATTCTGTTCAACGGTGAAATAACGGCAGGGGATGTGGCGGATATCAGCGGAACAATCAACTACGAGATACTTTGCAGAATAGGGATGAGGGTTCCAAGGGTTTACAAGCAGGGGGACAAAGTGGTGAAGGTCAGCAACTACCTTCTCTGAGCGGAATCATTTGACCGTCCAATGCTATAAATATATAATTGATTCATGCAAAAGACATAATGTCGGGAGGAACGAAAGATGAAAAGAAATACCAATACGGTGCTTAATGTTGTATTTGCCGTCGTAATTCTAATGGCGGGATTCGGCAGGAGCGCCGCCGGGCAGGACCTTGTGCTTGCAAGCGTTGATTATGTCG
>JAWOIG010000079.1:0-5543 GCA_046484775.1 Clostridia bacterium
CATTTACATGCCTCGGCAACGCAGATTTCCGTCTGTGTCAGCTCTATGGGCATTTCCGAGGGCCCCGAATTGGCAAGGACATCCCCCAGCCCGTTTATTCCGAACTCCGGCCTGCGCCCGGGATCGGGCTGATGCCCCTGACCATAAAGATCCCCGTACGGTCTTTGCATATATCCATGGTACTGTTCGCCGTTGAAGTGCGATTTGCCGATCAGGCATGTCCTGTAGCCGTTGGCAGACAAAACTCCCGGAAGCGTAGTGGTGTTTGCCTCCATGATATGCATATTGTCGTATATGCCCGTATTCCTTGAATACCGTCCGGTTATGAGCGAAGCCCTGCTTGGTACGCACAATGGATTCTGGCAATACATGTTGTCAAGGACAACGCCTTCGGATGCGAGGCTGTCCAGATTCGGTGTGCGTATATCCCGATTCCCCGCACAGCCAAGCACATGCGGACTGTGCTGGTCGGACAGAATAAAAAGAATGTTTGGTCTTTTTTCCATATTGCCTTCCTTCTCCACTTATTTGAACGGCGTATATTTCATCCCGTGGCTTTCCGCTACGGCTTCGTTGGTCAGCATGCCATTGTAGGTGTTGAGACCGAGTTTAAGCGCTTTGTTGCCTCCGAAGGCAACTAGTCTCTTGTCTGCCACAAGTGCGATATACGGAAGCGTGGCGCCCTCAAGGGCCTTTGTGGATGTCCGCGGCACCGCCCCGGGCATATTCGCAACCGAATAATGGACGACGCCATGCTTTACATAGCTGGGATTCTCATGAGTCGTGGCCCTGTCGATGGTTTCTATGGAACCGCCCTGGTCTATCGCAACATCGACTATCACCGAGCCGTTCTTCATGGTCATGACCATATCCTCGCTGACGAGCTTTGGGGCCTTCGCCCCGGGCACAAGTACTGCGCCAATGAGAAGGTCGGCCTTCCGGACCTGTGCGGCAATCTCGTATTCATTCGAATACAAGGTGTTTATCCTTCCCTGGTAATGCTCGTCTATCCATGCAAGCTTAACGGGATTGATATCCATTACCGTAACCTTGGCGCCAAGACCGACGGCAATCCTTGCTGCGCTCTCGCCGACGGTTCCGGCCCCGATTATAAGAACTTTGCCTGCTTCCACCCCGGGGCTTCCTCCCAGAAGGATTCCCCTGCCCCCCTTATATTTCAAAAGAAGATCGGCGCCGACCTGAACAGAAAGCCTGCCGGCGATCCTGCTCATCGGTATGAGAAGCGGCAAAGACCCGTCGTCAAGCTGAACAGTCTCATAAGCGATGCCCGTGACCTTCCTGTCCAGAAGGGCTTTGGTCAGTTCGACCGATGAAGCCAGATGAAGGTAAGTAAAAAGAATCTGCCCTTCCCTCAGCATTTCGCACTCGGAAGGCTGTGGCTCCTTGACCTTTACTATCATGTCGGCGCGCATGAATATTTCATGAGCCGAATCCACAATCTCCGCCCCTGCCTCTGCATATTCGGAATCAAGAAATCCGCTGCCCTCGCCCGCACCGCTCTGCACGATGACACTGTGTCCTCTTATTGACAGCGAGGAAACCCCCGCCGGAGTGGCGGACACCCTGTTCTCATTAGTCTTTATTTCACCTGGTATTCCAATAACCATTGCTTTATCCTCCAAAACCGATTTGTGCCGGCCATACAGCCCATATACATTATATACCTTGCATTACACAAGGTAAATTGCCGCATGGCTTCGGATTGCACGCAAGAAGCGGTGCTTTTCAGCAGCCCTCAAATATACCTCAGTGAGATCGGGTATATATTTATTAGAAACCAAAAAAAAGGGAGAGAGTATAGAATGAAAAATTATTTGAAATTCGGCGGAATGATTTTAACATCGACCGTTGTCATGCTGATTTTAATGTATTTGAACACATATCAGATTGATCATGTGTTTTTCAGTGAAACAAGGCTATACATGGCCTTGTTGATGGGAGCGACAATGGCTGTGGTCATGTTGGTGTTTATGCTGAATATGTTGAAGAATCTCAAGCTTAATATAGGAATTGTCGCGGTGAGCATAGTTGTGTTCGGGCTTTCGCTATTTTTAGTTCGAAGCCAAACCACCGTTGATGATGCCTCTTATTTGAGGGCGATGATACCGCATCACTCTATCGCAATCTTAACCAGTGAACGCGCCAACCTATCAGACCCGCGTGTCAGAGAACTTGCCGATGATATAATAGATGCACAGCGAAGAGAAATTGATGAAATGAAGAAACTAATAGAAGATCTGAAAAATGAAAATAATTAGGGAGTACTGAATAAAACAGAATATCCGATTTAATAATGGCGGCAGCCGTATGAATCATGTCAAGCAGAATCTAATGCCTACGCAAGCGCAGGGTCAGATATAATTGTAGAATTGCTTTGCAATCCGGTCGCTTCAGCATACAAAAAAGAATTTCCCGACCGAGCGCGAAATTTTGCATATGGTGTTGCTAAATCCCTGTATTTTGTTGTATAATTCATTGCACGGCAACGGGGTGTGGCTCAGCTTGGTAGAGCGCTTGGTTCGGGACTAAGAGGCCGCTGGTTCGAATCCAGTCACTCCGACCACAGGAAGCCCGCAGACTTAAATGTTTGCGGGCTTTTATTATTGACAAGGACGGGATTCGAACTTGTCCGAGTGTTTTCGATGAAAACACGGGGCTGCTCCATAAAGCTTCAAGGGAGCATGGCGAATCCAGTCACTCCGACCACAGGAAGCCCGCAGACTTAAATGTTTGCGGGCTTTTAGTATTGACAAGGACGGGATTCGAACTTGTCCGAGTGTTTTCGATGAAAACACGGGGCTGCTCCATGAAGCGTCCTCAATAAAAAAGGCAGCTTATGTTGCCTTTTTTATGTATTTATACACTGCCTGTCCGTCGTGCTATGGGCTACATTATCATTATCGTTGTCGTGGATATGGTTACCTGTATCCATGTGTTGCCGGGATTGAGCACTATTTCCTTGCCGTCGGGGCCGAAATAACTGGTCGGTCCAAAACGTTCCGTTTTTTCCCATGTTATGTCAACGCTCTTTCCTCCGCTTATGAAATATCCCGTGCCGGATCCAACCATGTCAATCTCAAGCCTTCCCTCGGTGTCGCCCGTTATTATCCTTGAGTTAACCTTCTGTATTATTATATTTGCAACTCCGATCGGTTTGCCGGTGTTCTTGTCCACATGCGACTTTCCGTCACGGTTCCTGAAATACAGCATCAGGGAGCTGTCGTATATGTATGCGCATCTGCTCCCCTGCTTGGAATACGTTATGCTGATGGTCGTCGCCGAAAGGCCTGCCTTGGCCTCCGTCATCTCATCATGGTATTTGGGAACGATTCCCGTGGTCGTAACGGTTGTTACCGCTTTAGCGGAGAGATAATCATTAATCCTTTCGCCCGTGGCGAACGTGTCCTGCCAGTTCTTCGGGTCGCTGGTCATTTCCTGATATATGGGCCAGGCGTTGATCATTGCGTTCAGGGATACAAGCTGCTTGTTGTTTCTCAAATCCGCCAATGCCTGGGGGCTTCCGCCGACATGCATAAACAGGGCATCATAGGGAGCAAAGCAATCAAGCATGTAGTCCCTGGCGCTTCTGACCGGACCGATCAAATCAACATCGGCATCCCAGAAAAAGGCCAGATATCTTGTTACTCCTCCCTCAACGGGAAGCTCGTATACTATTTGTGCTTCTTCAAGCCCTCCCTGAGGGAAAGGTATTTCACCCTGGTTGTCTATGCTGACCGCCCACGGCCTCGTGCCTTCAACCGGAACATTGAAGCCCTCTTCAACAGGCTCTTCCGACGGTTCCGGGCTCTGGGATGGTTCCGCGCTATAAGATGATCCCGGACTCTGGGATGGTTCCGCGCTCGCTTCCTGGCTTGCCGTGGGATCCGGCGTTCCGGACTCAATGGGAGAAACCGTTGCCGAAGCTGTTTCGGATGGATCCTGGGTGTTTCCGGAGACTTCCCCGCCCTTGCAGGCGGCAAGTCCCGCCGCAAGCATTGCTATCAAAACCAGTATAAAGATCTTCTTCATTCGTGCCTCCTAATTCTAATTCACATGTCCGTAGTCTGAAATCTTCTTATCGAAAAGCTCGAATACATCCACGAGCTCCCTGTCGTCGTCGATGCTTTCAAGCCGGTCAAAATCCTCATCTTCCCTGAATCTGAATATATATGAAGTCTCATCACTTGCGTCAGCACTTTGAAGAAGCACATACTTGCTTCCCATATGCTCCAGCATCTCCACGACATGCATGTCGATCATCTTTCCGTTATCATCCTCCAGGGTGATTATTCCTTCGTCTTTGTTCATCAGAACCTCCCGTTTACAAACTGTCCAGATAGGACTGCAATATATGGCATGCGGCGACCCTGTCGACCGCGCCCTTGTCTCTTCCCGTTTTCTTTCCCTGATCCCTAAGCGTCCGGAGCGCCGCGCTGGTGGTCAGTCTCTCGTCCCACATAACGACGTCAACGTCAACCGCTTCACGAAGCCGACCGGCGAAAATATCCGTTGCCCTTGCTCTTTCGCCATAGCTGCCATCCATGTTTCTGGGCATTCCGACAACTATTCTTTCAATTTTCAGCCGTTTTGTCAAATCCGCTATGTATGAAACGGGTTTTTCAAGGTCATTGTTCCATTCCAATGTATCAAGGCCTGATGCAAGCATCCCCATGGAATCGCTTTTGGCAAGCCCTATCCTTCTGTTTCCGAAATCAACTCCAAGAATAACCATTTACTCCTCAAAATACCTTAATTGCAAAAACCGGGCAAACCGCACAGCAATACCCGCACAACACACACTTGTCCGCATCGACCGCGATACAGCCGTCTTTCATCGAGAGGGCTTTCTGCCTGCACTGTTCAATGCAATTCCCGCATTTTTCACACCAAGATTCTATATGCAATTTCCTGTTTTGTAAAGAAACTGTTTTTTGCAGCACGGAATCCGGGGGTTCGCCTTTGAAGAACGCGATGTTCATATCCACTTCGGCAGTGCTTCTCATCCCCACGGCAACCGAATGTATCGAATTCCTCCCAAGGACATAATCCATCGCCTCGCTGTATCCGCTTATAAGGTTTCCGCCGCCGAGCGGCTTCATTGAAAATATGCCCTTTCCCGCTTTGGAAGCTTTTACAATCGCCCTTTCCATGTCATCCGCCCCACCGTCGCTGATTCCGATGCCCTTCATATTGAAAATCGGGTGTATTACATCAATGCCATCCATATCCGAGGCGGCATCCACTACCTCGACATTATGTGTCGATACACCGACCGCTCTTATACGGCCCAGGGCTTTCTGCTTCATGTAATATTCCAAAGCATCCCGATGGCCTCTGAGCGTCAGCCTGCTTTCCTGCTCATGGAGCATGAAGATGTCGATTACATCCCTGTCGAGCAATCTTCTTGCCTCCTCAAGGGCTTCATTCGCCTGTTTTTCATCATACGCATATGACTTTGTGGATACGACCGGATCCACGCCCGACTTAAGCGCCGCCTGCCTGATATATTCATATGTTTCATA
>JAWOIG010000111.1:0-16554 GCA_046484775.1 Clostridia bacterium
GGGACTGAAAATCATCGCACCGGACTATAAGATTGTAATTGCGGGGGGAACTCCTTCGGGAGAACGGGTTGATATGAATGCGGCCAGATATGAAATAACAGGCTGGAGGGAATGGCAGAATATATTTTACTATTCTGATAAGCTTGATTTTGTGGAACCAAAAAGATGATCAGTAAGCCCTGAACAGGGGCTGCTTAATGATACGCGATTTTATTTATTCAGCAATGGCGGCGGTTCACGCTATATGAAAATACACGATATGATTGCAGAGGAACTGAAGATGCTTAAGGAAAAAGCCGGTGGCCTGGCATGAGCGAATCCTACCAAAGAAGCCTTGGAATGTTGATCAAACCTGCGTCGGGAAGATGCAACCTAAGGTGCCGGTACTGTTTTTATCATTCTCCCGGCCTGATGGAAAATATTGGCGAAATGGGATACATGAAGCCCGAAACCGCAGCTATGCTTATAAAGAGGGCTTATGATTTCGCCGATGGTCCGGTGGCTTTCGCATTCCAGGGCGGGGAACCGACTTTATGCGGAATTGATTTTTTCAGAAACTTTGTCAAGAAAACGAACGAATTAAATATAAATGGCGTTAAAACTGATTTTTCCATACAAACAAACGGAATGGGCATTGATGAGGAATGGGCTGACTTTTTGTCAAAAAACAATTTTCTCGCAGGGCTTTCCATCGACGGTCCGTCAAGGGTTCATAATGCGAACCGGATTGACTCCATTGGGAGTCCGAGCCTCGCCAAGGTAATGAATGCCAAGAGGCTTTTTGATGAATTTAAAGTGGAATACAATGTGCTTTGCGTTGTCAATTCATTGACGGCGGAAAACCCGGGGCGCGTATATGAATTCTTCAAAAAGCAAAGGGTAGACTACATACAATACATACCTTGCCTGGATCCCACGGGGGAAGAACCGGGCGGACATGAATTTTCACTCACGCCTGCGGGCTATGAAAATTTTCTAAAGAAGACCTTCGACCTTTGGTATGAGGATCTGAAATCGGGAAGGACTACGGTAATCAGGACATTCGACAACTATATAGCAATGTTGCTGGGGCATGTGCCTGAAGCATGCGGAATGTCCGGTAAATGCGCATGCCAGTTTGTGGTCGAGGCGGATGGAAGCGTCTATCCATGTGATTTTTATGTAGATCAGAGCAATAGAATAGGAAATTTATGGCAAGACAGCATAGAAGATATCATCAAAAGCACAGGCGTCGCGGCATTTTTGAAAAAGGGTCTGGAAATCAACGAAAAATGCAAGACATGCGAATGGTATTTCCTGTGCAGGGACGGATGCAGAAGATACAGGGATGAAAGCGGCAATCTGAATTACTATTGCGAAGCATTCAGAAGTTTCTTCGAATACACCCATGACAGAATGACCAAAATAGCTGCGGCATTATCCTCAAGTCAATAAACCGAATTAATATTAACGGGAAACCGCTGCTTGATGCCAATCGATTATGTCCACGGGAGGGTTGATTTCCGGGATATTTTCAAAACAGAGAAAAGTTGACGGATTCTTCTTTTATTCGCACAGGATATTTGATATTCTAAAGATGGATTTTCACATGATGCATTGGAAGAAACATGAAGAAGCTGCTTTACTACTTCGAATTCGGAATACTGGGCATGATTGTTTGGTGTATCCTTTATGAGGATATATCAGTTGCAATTGCCGTGACTGGCCTTACGGCGGGAGCGCTTGCAGCTCTTTTTACAAGTTATTTCCTTGCTTCAAAAAAACTGACAGGCGCCTATAGGATAGACATTCCGATGCTTTTCGTATTCCTGTGCGTCCTGATGTACAGGATTTTCAAATCAGGTCTTTCCGCCATCCCGCATATAATCACGGGCAGGGCGAATACCGGCATAATCGACATAACCACCAAAGTACCAGAAGGCCTGGCTTCAACAACGCTTGCAAATTCAATAACGCTGACCCCCGGAACGGTCACCATTGATAAACGGGGACAGAATATAAAGGTTCTGTGGCTCGATATGAAGACAAACGACCCGGTGGAAGCAGCGAAAATAATAAACGGATCATTGGAGAAAATTTTGATCAAGGCGGCGAAGCATGATTGAATATACCGCTCATATCCTGACGGTGGCGGCAGTCATTACCGCCCTGCGAATCCTGATAGGACCAACGGTGTGGGACAGGCTGCTCGGCTTCAATCTTCTGACGTCGAAACTGATTATGATTATTGTGATGTGTGCGATAATTTTCGAAAAAAGTTATCTTTTGGATATCGCTCTGACATATGCCCTGCTGGGGTTTGTAAGCACGGTATTCATAGCCCGCTTCGTGCGGGACAGAGGAAGGATATAGTACGGACATGAGGGAAATAATAAGCAGTATCATAATCGGAATAGGCATAGTCTTCGTTCTGCTGGGGGTATTCGGGATATATAGGTTTTCCAACTTTTATTCCCGCATACTCATAGCTGCGAAAGTGGACACCGTTGGATTTATAACGATTTGCGCCGGGGTTATCATAAGGGAGGGACTTTCATGGTTTTCACTAAAGGTTGCCCTTCTGATTGCGGTTGTGATGATTATAAATCCGGTAGTGACCCATGCCATAGCGCATTCAGCATATTACGGGGGATACAGGATACATGGGGAGGACAACAATAATGATGCCGATAGTTGAAAAAACACTGTATGTGTCATTGATTGTATTTGCTTTCATGGCGGTGCAGACTCCAAAGCTCAGGCGTTCGGTGATTTTCCTTGCGGTTTTTTCAGCTGCCAGCGCATTTGTATATATATTGCTGGGAGCACCCGACGCAGCCCTGGCCGAAGCTGTCATAGGCAGCACAATCGCCACCGTCATATATTTATCTGCCCTGCAGAAATACAAGGTGTTTACAGTTTACTACACGAATGAGAAGAGAAAGGAATACAGGCAGACCAATCTGATCAGAAGAAAGAATATCGTGTTGAATTCCATAGAGGCGTTCTGTACCTCCAAGGATCTTGAAGCACAGGTAGTCTATACAACAGAAAGCCTTGAATCCGTGTACAGGAAAAGAGGCTGGGACATTGCGGTAAGAAGAGATGAGGCGGTGTTCACCGTTTATGGGTTGCAGCAGAATTACCATGTCGGCGAACTGGCGGAATTTTTTGGGGATAAGAAGAAAGAGCTCGGGAACATGGGATATACCATTAGATTCATAATTGAGTAGGTTGTTATGCAAAAAATTAACAAGAGACGTCTGTTCATAATGTTGCTTGCAGCCGCGGTATGCATCGCGGTTCTTGTTACAGCGAGCGCCCATGAGGAAAAAATGAGACCAGTGGCTTATGAATATTATGTTGAAAACATTGTGGCGGAAGCCGGAATGCCTAATGCGGTTACGGCGATTTATCTCAGATATAGAATCTTTGACACGCTTTTCGAAGCGCTGTTGCTAGCTGCCGCGGTAAGTGCAGTGGTCTACTTTGCAGCCGACTGGGAAAAGGAAGGAGGGGCATCCGAAGATGAATGAAGAAAAGCACAGTTCGGAAATACTTGAGGACATACTTCAGTTCATATATCCGCTGATCATTCTTTTCGGGGCTTATATTATTTTGACCGGATTGTCACAGCCTGGAGGCGGTTTTCAAGGAGGAGCCGTACTTGTCGCGATATTCATGTGCAGGTATCTGGTCTACCCGGACGAGGTAAGGAGCATGAGCCTGACGAAGAGGCTTGATAAAATAGTTCTTATATTCATTCTGGCATTGGCATCGGCCATAATGCTTCTGTCCTTTCGGGAGGGTTTTCCGTTCATGAACAAAATATACAATATGGCGATAGGAATCCTTATAGGAATAAAGGTAAGCTGCGGACTGACTGTGATATTCTTTACGTTTGCGGAAATAAAAGGAGGAGAGGAAGATTAATTTCATCAACGCCCAGAATACGGCAATAATAATTTTTTTCATAGGGGTATACGGGTTATGTGCAAGGAGAAACATAATCAAGACTATAATAGCCCTGGGAATAATGAGCGGAGGGGTCATACTGTTCTTTCTTTCCATAAACAGAACACCTGAGAGCATGCCCCCGATATTCAAAGGAGAAGTACCTGTTCCCGCGGATCCGCTGCCACAGGCACTGGTAATAACGGCAATAGTCGTCGGAATTTCCGTCACTGCGGTCGCGTTGATTATGTTTATAGCCATGTACCATAAATATGGAACCACAAACTGGGTGAAAGCAATGAAGCACAGGATGGAAAGGGACAAGGAATGATCCTTTATATATTCATACTGATTCCGGCAGTAGCCGGAATAATGATTTATCTCGTTCCCAAAAGACAGATGCTGTGGTTTGCATTCGGACTTCAGGCGTCGCTTCTGGTTCTTTCGGTATACAATTTTATTTTCATTATAAACCATGGACCGATTGAGATTGTCCTGGGAAACTTTGCACAGGTTGCCGGAATATCATTGAGATGCGACACGCTGGCAGGCGCGATGATAATGCTCACATCATTCATATTCATGGTATGTTTCCTTTTTGGCCTTATTGATAAATTCATGAACAATCTCTTCATCTTTTTCTTCCTTGTCCTTCAGGCGCTGATAATGACGATATTCCTGTCCAGGGATCTGTTCAACCTGTATGTTGTGACCGAAGTGTCAACCATTGTTGTTTCAGTTCTCATAATGTTTAAAAAAGACAGCCGGTCCATATACGACGGGATGCTGTACCTTATTACAAATATAGCTGCAATGACATTTTTCCTATTCGGACTGGCTTTCATATATAAAATATTCGGCACGCTTGACATAGACCTGATAGGAGCTAAAATGCATTCTGTTGAAGATGTGGGGAGCCTGGCCGTTCCATTCGGGTTCCTTATGACGGGAGTAGGGCTCAAATGCGCGTTTTTACCACTGTTCAGCTGGCTTCCAAAAGCCCATGCTACCCCATCGGCTCCATCCATTGTTTCCGTCATACTTTCAGGACTGTATGTAAAATGCGGAATTTACATGTTCATTAGAATCAGGGAAATGTTCCTTCCCGCTCTGATAGCAGACGACGTGTTCCTTGTTATCGGAATTGCCACCGGCGTAGTGGGGTTCATGCTTGCCATCGGGCAAAAAGATATAAAAATGATGCTTGCATACTCTACGATAAGCCAGCTGGGGCTTATTCTTATGGGCATTGCATCGGGAGGGCAGACTTCCTATTATGGCGGGGTTCTTCATGTTTTGAATCATGCCGTTTTCAAAAGCCTTTTGTTTTTATTTGCAGGCATAGTGATTTCAAAACACCAAACCAGGGACATAACAAAAATCAGGGGCGTTTTCAAGAGTATGCCATATGTAAGCATAATGGCCTTTGCAGCGATGCTTGGGATAACCGGGGCCCCCTTATTCAATGGAAGCATCTCGAAATATCTGATTGAGAGCAATTTCAAGGGAAGCATAACGGAATATGCCGTTATACTTATTAATTTGGGTACCATAATGTATTTCATAAAATTTTCACAAATTTTCAAGGGTAATCCTCCCCACGGACGGGTAACCGTGGACTTTTGGAAAAAAGCGGCAGTGACGATAATGGGTATCCTATGCCTTTTGATGGGACTTACCGGAACTGTTATAATCAGCAATGTTTTTCACCACAGGGTTTCATTGGATTTCTGGGGATATATAAAGAACACGGCTGTATTTTTTACGAGCGTAGCCGTCGGCTTGCTGCTTTATGGAAAGTTTTTCAGAAAGCTGAGGATAATCAACGAGGGATTTTCACTTGAGCTGGGGGTAAATGGCATCGGTATTAGCATGACGCTGTTTTTCATATTCATGACCTCGGCTGCATATGTAATTGCAAGGGTGTGAAGAATCCCGGTATTGCTGATTGAGCGATTTTTATTCAAGGAATCCCGGTTCACAGACAGCAGCGCCGGGAAAAGAAGAGGCAAGGCATGATTTTGTACTTCTTCATAATCATTCCTTTGGCGGCCGGCATACTTATTTATCTTGTGCCGAAAAAACACATGATTCGTTTTGCCTTTTTATTGCAACTTGGACTTCTGGGATTAAGCATATACAACTTTATCATGATAAGGCTGGAAGGACCTAGGGAAATTGTTCTGGGAGGATTTGAAATCATAGCCGGCATATCGCTGAGATGCGACACCTTGTCCGGAGCCCTCTTGATTCTGACTGCATTCATTTTCACAATGTGCTATATCTTTGGATTGATGGATAAGCTGATGAGCAATCTGTTCATATTTCTTTTCCTGGTCCTCCAGGCCTTGATTACCACAATATTCCTTTCAAGGGACCTGTTCAATATTTATGTGGTTACCGAAGTTTCCACAATAATAGTTGCAGTGCTGATAATGTTCAAAAAGGACAGCCGATCCATATACGACGGCATGCTGTATCTGATTACAAACATTGCCGCAATGACGTTTTTCCTTTTCGGTACGGCATTCATATACAAGATTTTCGGAACGCTGGACATTGACATGATAGAGGCGAAAATGCATGCGGTGGCCGATCCAAAGTCGCTGATCCTGCCATTTGCGTTGATTATGACCGGTATATGCCTTAAATGTGCATTCGTGCCGTTGTTCAACTGGCTTCCAAAGGCCCACGCGACCCCATCCACGCCATCGATCATTTCCGTGATTCTTTCCGGCCTGTATGTGAAATGCGGGTTATACATGTTCATAAGAATGAGGGAAATGTTCATGCCGACCATAGTGATTGACGAAGTGTTCCTTTACATCGGCATAGCCACGGGAATAATCGGATTTGTGATGGCGATGGTGCAGAAAGACATCAAGCTGATACTTGCATACCATACCATAAGCCAGATGGGGCTTATATTGATGGGAATATCATACGGAAACCAATTTTCTTATTATGGCGGCGTATTGCACATGTTCAATCATGCGGTATTCAAGAGCCTTTTGTTTTTCTTTGCGGGAATCATCATATCCAAATACGGAACAAGAGATATAACTAAAATCAGGGGAGTATTCAAACGGATGCCGTTTGTGAGCGTGATGGCCTTTGCGGCGATGTTAGGAATCACAGGGGCCCCGTTGTTCAATGGCAGCGTCTCGAAATATTTCATTGAAAGCGGTCTTGAGGGCAGCATAGTTGAATATGAATTCATATTGATAAGCACCGGAACTATAATTTCATTTATAAAATTCTCGCAGATATTCCTTGGAGGCGGATCCGGGGGAAAGATACAGGTCGACCGATGGAAAAAGGCCGCAGTTGCCATCATGGGGACTATGTGTCTTGCGATGGGAATAGGAGGAACGATAATAATCGGGGCTGTCTTCAATTACAAGGTTTCGATCGACGCCGCGGGATATGCGAGAAATGCGGCCATCTTCCTATTTAGCTTGATTGGAGGATACCTCCTTTATACGAAATACCTTAAAAAAACCAGGTTTATCAAAGAAGGAATTTCATTGGAGCTTGGAGTAAACGAGATTGGGCTATGCCTTGCAGGGTTCTTTGTGTTCATGACCGCCGCGGCATATCTGATTCAATGACAAAGGCCGGGACTCGTCATCGCGGTTGTCCGAAGCTGGTATTAAGCATACGGCCTGCCTTTATGAGACTATGGTTCCTTGGAACAAGCTTAAGCTTGCCTGCGACGGTTTTCAAGGGGATGGCTGTAATCTTATTGTCCTTGATTGCAACCATTTTTCCATAATTCGCATCTAAAATCATCTGTGCCGCATATGTGCCGAGCTTTGTTGCAAGAACTCGGTCGTAAGGACTTGGCGTACCTCCGCGCTGCTGATATCCCGGCACTGTAACGCGCAGTTCAAGAGTGGTCTTGGCCGCTATTTCAGCCGCAACCTTGTATCCCATGGAAGGGTATGGCAATGAAGCGTAATATGTTTTATAATCCTTGCTTTTCATTTTTGATTCATCCAGCGTCAAGGCTCCTTCCGCAACTGC
Source organism: Clostridia bacterium (assembly GCA_046484775.1). Lineage (GTDB taxonomy): Bacteria > Bacillota > Clostridia > DUPQ01 > DUPQ01 > JAFGQE01. The sequence goes on from JAWOIG010000111.1 coordinate 7,960, forward strand.
GATAATAGAAAATTTCTTACCCTCGGTCTGCCTTTCATGCAGTTTTTCTATAATTCTGTCTATTGAATAAGGAAATTCAGGTATAAGGATTACATCCGCTCCGCCCGCTATTCCTGCATAAAGGGTCAGCCATCCGGCGTCATGCCCCATGAATTCGATTATCATGACTCTTCCGTGCGATTGTGCTGTCGAGTGTATCCGGTCTATTATTTCGGTTGCAATGTCGACAGCGCTATGAAAACCAAAGGTGAAATCCGTACCATATAGATCGTTGTCTATTGTTTTGGGAAGTCCGATAACGTTAAGTCCCTTTTCACTGAGCAGATTGGCGGTCTTATGTGTTCCGTTGCCTCCAAGGACGACAAGGCAGTCGAGCTCGAATTTCCTGTAGTTCTCTATCATCATTTCTATTTTTTCAGGGCTTTTCTGAATTTGTTTGAAAGACTCCCGACTGGTTCCAAGAATTGTACCGCCAAGCGTAAGTATTCCGGAAAGGTCGTCGGCAGATAATTCCCGGGCGTTTCCGTCCATAAGCCCACGGTATCCGTCGGAGAATCCGATTGCCTTCATGCCATATTTTTCCACCACAGGCTTGGCGACTCCCCTGATTGCAGCGTTGAGGCCGGGACAATCGCCGCCGCTGGTCAATATTCCGATGGTTTTATTTTTATCGCTCATTGAAGCCGCCTCCCTTAAATAACTGACTCAATTATATCAGATATGGCCAAAATATCATAAACGACGGCGGGCGAGTGCGGGAATGAGCGGACAATGGAAACAAATATTGCGCCATCAGAAAAACACCCGCCTTCCGGCGGGCGTTTGAATACAAGAAGATGGCTACTTCTTTCTGTTTTTATATTTTGTGTGCAACAGATGATGGGATTTCTCGCCCAGCGGCTTTATGAGAAAATCATCGTAGAGTTTTTTTATTGCAGGATTTTCATGTGATTTTCGAATTGGAAGATTGCCGTCCGCCCTGTAGATGGCATCCATTCTTTTCAGCCTTAGTTCATCGGTCCCGCCGAACGGTTGTCCGCCTCCGCCGATGCACCCGCCGGGACAGCACATTATTTCTATGAAGGCATATTCGGCTTTGCCGGATTTAATCAATTCCATGACCTTCCTGGCATTAGACAGTGAGTGGGCTACGGCGACTTTTACTATTGTTCCGTTCAGATCAACCTCTGCCTCCTTGATTCCCTCAAGGCCCCTGACTGCCTTGAAATCCAGGGATTCGAGCGTTTTTCCGGTCACTACTTCATAAACCGTTCTTAATGCGGCTTCCATTACACCGCCGGTGGCCCCGAATATCACGGCTGCGCCGGTTGAAAGACCAAAGGGGGCATCGTAATCTTCCTCCTCCAGCTGATTGAAGTCAACACCCGCCTGCCGAAGCATTTTCCCAAGTTCCCTTGTTGTCAGAACCACATCGACATCCGGGGCTTTTCCGTCCACCGACATTTCATCGCGTACGGCCTCGAACTTCTTGGCGGTGCACGGCATTATTGAAACGCTGAATATATCTTCCGGCTTCTTTCCGATTTTTTCTGCATAATAGCCCTTTGCCAGCGCGCCGAACATCTGCTGGGGCGACTTGCAGCTTGAAAGATGAGCAAGCAATTCGGGGTAATATTGCTCAATGAAATTTATCCAACCGGGACTGCAGGAAGTAAGCATCGGAAGAACGCCTCCATTGTTGATTCGCTCAAGAAGCTCGTGTCCCTCCTCGATTATGGTAAGGTCCGCGGTAAAATCGGTGTCGAAAACCTTGTCAAAGCCCAGAGCCCTTAGGGATGAGACAAGTTTTCCCGTAACGATGGCGCCGGGTTCCAGACCGAACTCCTCTCCGATGGATACCCTTACCGCGGGAGCCGTTTGTACCACAACGGTTTTGTCGGGATCGTTGATTGCCTCCCACACACGCTCGATGTCCTCTTTCTCGGTTATGGCCGCCACGGGGCAGACCACGGAGCATTGTCCGCAGGCGACACAGGCCACATCTCCCAGATACCAGCCGAAAGCAGGTTTGACCTCGACATCGCCGCTTCTGCCGATATAGTCCAGGATTGCAAGACCCTGCACCTTGGAGCACATCTGGATGCACCTTCCGCATTTTATGCATTTGTTCTGGTTTCTTTCGATGGACGGACTGCTGGTGTCTATTTCCTGGCGTACCAGTATGTTTTCAAACCGGCTTTCCCTGACGCCGAGGTTTGCGGCTATCTCCTGCAGACCGCAATGATTGTTCTTTTTGCATGCGGTGCAGTTCATGTCATGGTTTGCAAGAAGCAGTTCGATGACGACCTTTCTGGCCTGACGGACTTTCTGTGTATTGGTCCGGATTATCATGCCTTCCCTTACCGATGTAGCGCAGGCGGCCTGAAGGGTTTTGTAACCGTCGACCTCGACTACGCATACCCGGCAGTTTGCCTTTACTTCCTGATCGGGATGATAACAAAGGTTGGGTATTGTTATACCTGTGTCCCTGGCTGCGAGAAGAATCGATGTTCCCTCGGGAACCAGGACGGGCCTGTTGTTTATCTTTACATTTACCATATTCATAATGTCCCTCCTATACGGCAGTGGAATCCGTTGCATGTATTCTGCTTCGGAATTCCTCCGGAAAATACCGGAGCACTTTCTTTATGGCTGTTGGCGCAGCCTGCCCCAGACCACAGATGGATGCCTCGCTCATTGTTTCCAGCAGTATCCCAAGCAAAGCCAGGTCACTGTCGACGGCAACACCTTCGATGAAACGGTCAAGAAGAATAAGCGTCTGTGCAAGTCCTTCGCGGCAAGGCGTGCATTTGCCGCAGGATTCATGATGAAAGAACCCGATGATCCTTTTCAATATATCAAGCACATTTATTCTTTCGTCCATTACTATTATTGCGCCGGAACCAAAATTAAGGTCGTTCTCCCTCATTGAGGCATAATCAAGGGGGATATCCGACATATCCGCGGGAATCACCGGACCGGACGCCCCGCCTAGCTGTATCATTTTGATTTCGCGGTTGTTCGGAATACCGCCGCCCAGGCCGTATATGATGTCTTTTATGGGCGTTCCGAAAACGACTTCGTAAAGCCCTGGCCTGACAACATTTCCGCTGAGGCATACAAGCTTTGTTCCCTTTGAGGAATCAGTACCGATTTTCGAAAATTCCGCCCCGCCCATTTCGATAATGTGAGGAATATTGCAGAACGTCTCCACATTGTTAATCTGTGTCGGTTTGTTGTAAAGTCCGCATGTCGTCGGGAAAGGAGGCTTGTATGTGGCGCGGCCGGATTTGCCCTCGATTGTCACGAGAAGCGCAAACTCCTCGCCGCAGACATAGGAGCCGGCTCCCGTATAAACATCAATGTCGAAATCGAATCCTGTATCAAGTATATTGTCCCCTAGAAATCCACGGACCCGCGCCTGTTCAAGCGCCTTTTCAACTCTTCCGGCCGCACGTGCGTATTCGCCCCTGATGAAGATATATCCATGCTTTATACCTGTGGCACAAGCGCTTATTATGATGCCCTCGATCAACTGGTGAGGATCGTTTTCCATCAGATATCTGTCCTTGAAATTCCCTGGTTCGCCTTCGTCGGCATTGCAGATGATATATTTGGAAGATCCTTCGGCCTCCCTGACTGCCTCCATTTTAAGTCCGGTTGGAAAGGCTGCCCCCCCGCGGCCCTTCAGGCCGGAGGTCTTTATTTCATTGATTATATCGCCGCCGCTCATTGCGAGAGCTTTCCTCAGGGAGTCATATCCACCGTGGGAAATGTAGTCGTCAATGGATTCGGGATTAATTTCACCAAACCTTTTCGTCAGTAATTTTTTGACATATGTATTTTCATTCATGGCTTTTCCTCCTGTGTTCGGCCAGAACCGAGGATATTTTTTCCGCCGTCAGGTTGCCGTATAGATTGTCCCCGATCTGCATTGCCGGGGCCTTGTCGCAGCATCCGAGACAACTCGAGTACTCAAGCGAGAACAATCCGTCGTCTGTTGTCTGCCCCATTTTGATCTTTAGCTTTTGCTCAAGCTCCCGTACCACGTTCAATGAATTATTGACATAGCAGGGAACATCATGGCAAACCTGTATGATGTAATTCCCCCGGGGTTTTGTCGACAGAAGCGAGTAAAAGGACGCCACACTGTGAACCCTGCTTTCCGGAAGCCCGGTTTCCCTTGCGAATTCCCTTATATCCTCCTGCGTCAGATAATTGCATGGCGTGGTTTTTTGATAAGCCAGCATTGCCCCGATCAGTTTATCCGGCGTCCTGCCGAATTTTTCAAGCGCCTCCTTGACCTGCATATTGCCACCTCCAGAATAAAAATCACTGCCGGCCGGCATTCCCACGAATGAAAATGAAAACAACCGGGTTGTTCCAAACCAATGTTTCATATGAAAGCTACTCATATCAGTTGTCCAAGAGCCAAATAAAAAATGAAGCGAATCGGTCAAAATTTAATGCATAAAACAATACTTTTGACTTTTTCATTCTACACCTTTCGGAAGGCGGGAATCAAGAAAATTGTTAATGTTTTAACATGTTGTTACCGGAGCATGGAGTTAAGTAATAAATTCAATTCCCGATTCCGGCCCCGGATTGAAGGACTCAATTGCAAATGTTATCGATGGAGGAAGACCCAAGGAGCAAATGAGGAGGCATATCCAAAGAGCGAATGAATTTGACAAACATAAAAGTTTCTGTTAGAATTCCTGACAATATACACTATATGTATAAGGAGTGCGCCTTGGGTTCCGCGTCTTGGTACGGTCAGGACCGAGCGGCGCAGGCGCGAAAGCGCTACACTGCCTGATCGGGATAAAAACCCGGGTATGGAGTCCTTGGTATAAATTGGCCGGGACCCGATCCGGGTCTATTTATATATAAAAGTGCAGAGGGAGGCGAAAAAATGGCGGCAATAGTACTGGAAAATCTTTCAAAGACATACCGGGTGAAAGTCCGGGGAGAAGGCTTGAAAAATGCAATCAAGTCCTTGGCAAGACCGGATTACAAGGAAGTCGAGGCTGTCAGGAACATCAGCTTTTCTGTGAATGAAGGGGAAATGCTGGCTTTCATCGGACCAAACGGAGCCGGCAAATCAACGACTATAAAAATGCTGACGGGAATCCTCCATCCCACCGGTGGTTCCATGAATGTGCTCGGATACAACCCGGTCAAGGAAAGGAGAAAGCTTTCATATAATATCGGGGCTGTCTTCGGCCAGAAATCCCAGCTTAGCTTTCACCTGCCCCCGGTCGATAGCTTCAGGCTGCTTTCAAGCGTATATGAAATTGAAAGGAGCGTTTATGAATCCAGGCTTAAACAGCTCGCGGACCTGCTTGAGTTGAATGACTTCCTGGACACTCCCGTAAGAAAACTGTCACTGGGTCAAAGGATAAGATGCGAGTTCGCCGCATCGCTGCTCCATGCGCCGAGGATTCTGTTCCTTGATGAGCCGACCATAGGGCTGGACGTTGTTGTAAAGCACAGGATAAGGGATCTTATAATCAAGCTTAACAAAGAAGAAAATACAACGGTATTCCTCACAAGCCACGATGCCGGCGATGTCGAAAACCTTTGCAGGCGCGCAATAGTAATCGATCACGGCACGGTTGCGCTGGACATGCCGGTCAAGAAGCTTAAGTATGACTACCTGAATAAAAAGGTCGTCTCTTTGAAACTCAACGAAAGTGCAAGCATACCGGAACCCCCGGGGGTGGAATTGATTAAAAAAACGCCATATGCGGTGAAGTTTTCGGTTGATACAAGAATTGCTCCGATCAGCAGCATACTGGCTATGCTTGATGCAAGAAACATCGCCGACATAACCATAGAAGAACCGCCGATGGAAGACATAATAGAGGCGATATACATGGGAAGAAGGGAAGGAGGCTGAGAGCAATGGGTAAATATCTGTCGATCGCCGGAATAAGCCTGAAGAATTCGCTGGTATACAGGGCAAGCGTAACCGGCCGGGTGGTCTTCTATTTTGTCTTCATATTCGTGTTTTTCAGCCTGTGGAGCATAATATATTCGGGGAATGAAATCGCCGGATACAGCCTTGTGCAGATGATATGGTATGTCTGCATGACCGAGCTTGTTGTCTTTTGCAGCGGAAGCGAAGTGTTCGGAAGAATGAATCACGAGGTAAAGTCGGGAGAGATCGCCTACCGGCTGCTGAGGCCCTGGAATTATATTTTCATGCAGTTCGCCGATATGCTCGGCAACATGGCCTTCAGCGCATCGGTTTTCACGTCGATGGCGGTTTTGCTCGGGTTTGTTTTTGCGGGGCCCATAGAGGGATTCAATCCGGCAGCGGTTCCTTTCATAATAATTTCATTCGTGCTGTCAATAACGATGAATTTCTTCATATACATGAGCCTTGGATTGCTTGCGTTTTATTTTGAGGAAAACTCGCCGTTCTATTTAATTTACCAAAAGCTGCTTTTCGTGTTCGGAATGCTTCTGCCAATAGAATTCCTTCCGATATGGGCACAGGGAATCCTGAGGTATCTGCCGTTTTCCCTTATAACCTGGGGACCGGCCAGGATGGTTGTGAATTTTTCATATGCATATGCTTTTGAAATTATTCCGATGCAGGCCGCCTGGTGCGTGTTTTCGGTTCTGCTTGCAATGTTCGTATTTTCAAGGGGGGTGAGGAAAGTCAATGTTCACGGAGGTTAAAAAGCATCTTAAGCTTATATTTAAGTATTTTGCGTTCAATCTGTCTGCGCTAACCGAGTACAGGACAAGTTTTCTGGTGCAGGTATTCGGAATGGCGCTGAACAACGCGAGTTTTGCATTTTTTTGGTGGGTGCTGTTCGACAGGCTTGGCACGGGCATAGGCGGATACGGGTTCACCGATGTAATGTTCCTGTGGGCGGTTGCCTCCACAGGCTTTGGATTGTCGCATGTCTTTTTTGCGAATGCGAACAGGATATCCGGCATGATTATCACAGGTGAGCTGGACACATATCTCCTGCAGCCTAAGAACCCTCTTATCAGCTCGATATCCGCCAGGATGTCGGCGACGGCATGGGGGGATGTCATATACGGCATAGTGCTGATGGCGCTTATAAAGGCAAGCGGAATGATGTGGCTCATGTTCGGTATAAGCATATTCACGGCGGCGCTGCTGATAACCTCGATAGCCGTGGCAGGGCATTCCCTGACATTCTATTTTGGAAACATGGAGGCTGTCGGAAGGACTTTGTGGGAATTTACGATAACTTTCTCAATATACCCCGAGACGATATTCAAAGGTCCGGTCAAAGCACTGATAATGACGGTCATTCCCATAGGTTTCATAACCCATGTCCCGCTCCGGCTGGTGCGGGATTTCTCCTGGGGGACGCTGTTGCTGCTTTTTGGCGTAACGATGGCATATGCGCTTTTTGCATTCATGCTTTATATGAGGGGTCTGAGGAAATATGAATCCGGAAACCTGATCGTCACCCGGATGTAAAGGGCCAATCGGGTTATTGGGTCCAAGCTGGATACCTTTATTCATTGGTCGGCCATGTCTTGTGCTTTCATTTGATTCCGGGCGGAAGCGTCAACGCAAAGCGGCAGACGGGGTCGCCGCGAAGCGCCGACTGAAGCAGCTCAACCTCAAGCTCCACGCCAAGAATCACCTCGAATGGAAATTTTTCAAATCCGGCGCTGCAATAACACCAGTCGGAATCTATGTTTTCGCGGCTCTCGTCAAGAATGCGCTCCCTTGCGAAAGGGCAGTGGCAGGCATAGTAAGATTTCAAGACGGGATCGGTGGATTTGAGAAAACTGATGCCGTCATAGGATATTTTTGTCATATAAAGTTTTTGGCCGTTTCTTACCGCTGAAAGAATCTCCTGATTTGAAGCGACATAATCAACGACTTCCTGCGTTATCTCCTGTTCATACCATATCTTTCCCGTGTCGCAATGCTCCTGAAGCTGTGCGACATTGCGCTTGTGGCGGTCCACAAGGTATTCATCAAGCGTAGGAGATTCCTCATACAGCCGCTTCTCCTCCTGCATTGCGGATTCGGAAAGGCCGTGGTTGTTTCCGGCGAGAATTCTTTTATAAAGGGCAGGTTCAATATTCGCCTTGAGGCGATCCATGAATATTGCGGTGAATGCCGGCATGTCGCCCGGGGTCGTACCAAGGGGAATTTCCCCGAGCCCCGAGAAAACTTTCTCAACCGCTTCCTCTCCGGCGTAAGCCAGCATCCGTTTTTTAATGCTGTCGATGACGCCGACTCCGCCCAATATACGGGTGAAGTATATGTATGCGCCATGGTTGTTTGCCAGATAACAATACCTTGCCAATGCCAGGAGCAAGGGCAGGCTTATTTTATCGGATTCAAAAAGCACGGCGATATATTTCTCTATTTGATCAGGGGAGGCGGTTTCTGCCGATGCGCCGTTTTTACGCAAATATGAATCCATTTCCTTAACGCTCGCCACTGCCAGATCGGCCGCGGCATCGTCATAACCTCTGTTTTTGTAAAGATCCCTCAGTTTTTTCTCAAGCATTTTCATCTTCCGCCCATCATCCGACCGGCTCGGTCCTGTCCACGGTTCCGTCAGGCTTGTAGTAAGTCCTGCT
>JAWOIG010000172.1:0-9479 GCA_046484775.1 Clostridia bacterium
GGACTTGGGATCAAAGCACGAACTGGATGCTGGACGATCCGGGTCTGCAGAATTTCGGAAGCTCCAATATATATTTGAAAAAGCCGGGAACCTTTGTAAAAGATTATGAGCGCCTGACTGATTTTGCGGCAGGGCTTGGAGTAAAGGGGATAATTGTCTGGGGATTCCTAAGGGATTCGCACGGCGGGGTGGAGGCGGCAAAGAGAATAGCATCATATGCGGCAGGGAAAGGTGTGGCCATGATGCCCGGTGCAGGCACTACATCCTACGGCGGCTTATATTATGAGGGAAACCATCCATACAATCTGAAAACCTTCATTGAAAAATATCCTTCGGCAAGAACGGCGGGAGGCATATGTCCCAGCAATCCGATTTACAAGGAGTGGATACTGGAAGGGCTTGACTGGATGTTCGAAACATTCCCCATAGGTGGAATAAACTTTGAAAACGGAGACTTCTTTATATGTGATTGCGATGAATGCAAAGCCCATAAAGAGAACTGGCCCAAGGATGACCCCGATTTTTTCAGGATGCAGGCACTGGCAAACAAACTTCCCCTTGAGCATCTAAAAAAACAAACAGACAAGAATAAAGATCTGTTGATTACCTGGGCAACCTACACCGGCTTTCTGCCCGGGGTCGAAAAGGGAAGAATGACGATGACCCCGCACATGGGATGCAGACGGCCGGCACTTTTCGATGATATCAAGCAATTGCACAGCACTCAATGGACATTGACGCGAATGGTCAGGCAAAATCCGCTTGCGCTTACAAAATTTTTGGATGACGGAACCCCGGAAGAATTATTTGACAATGAATGCTGGCCAAAGGGACTCGAACCTCCGGTTGGAGACGGAGTTGGATTTATCCATCAGGGGAGCCAGTGGATAAACGGCAGTCGTTACAATCAAATAATCAGCACAATAAAAGAAGGCTGCCTGAGGGCTTATATGTCCGGATTGAGGGGAGTCAGCATACATGGAGAGGTTACCTCGATGCACATCCCCAATTCGTTGAACTACCTGGCATTTTCCCACTTCATCCATTGGCCGGAAGATACACTCAGGGATTTCGGAAGAAAAACACTGGGAGAGGTCTTTGACGATGAAGCTGAGGGAGAGCGCTTTATTGAACTGGTTGCGCAGTGGGATGCCGGAACGATGACCGATGGGGAAAGGGCCGAAATAACAAGCAAAAGAAAAGAGCTTGTATCCTTGGTTCAAGTGGGGGCCGATGCGAATATGGGGAAAAACATGCATAGATTCCGGTTTTGGTGCTGGCTCCAGAAGATGGCGATCGGCGAGAAGGAAATGCATACTGCGAGTTTTTATTAATGTTGCCAAACTGCGGGATTACCAGTTCACGAAACGGATATCAGGCTTCTTTCAGGTCGCGGATATTATTTGAACCCTGCCGGTCAAGATGTTTGTTCCTGAACCATAGCATCAGGTCCACGGATATCATTATGAAATTAACTGCATACAGCAGTATTACAAAATCCCTGCTGAAGAACCATTTGTGAAGCATTCCGGACATATATCCGGTCATCACAACCATCATGAACAATGGGCTTTTCCCTGCCGCGGTCCTTGCACGGTATGATTTTAATATGGAAATCGGCCAGGCGGCGCCAAAGCAGATCAGCATGATAATTTCAAAAAAGCTCAAAATATACTACCTCTTTTCTAAATTTGCCGCATTTTGCACCTAAAAATATCGGGACGGCGCCTCATTGGCAATTACTCTTATCTATTTTACTGGTTATCCGGTCAAATGCAAGAATTATGCCATATACCAGAAGTTATTTTTTATTATTTTTATAATGAAAGTTGCGGCATTTGCAAACCCGGGGATATAATGAACTGGTAATTGCAGAAACCGGGGACTGCTGAATAACAGGGGATTTACATACCCGCCGGCGAAGGCGGCCTGATGAATAAAAAAGGACAGCCATGAAGTCAAAAATCCGCGGAGTCAGGATTCCTTATCTTTTTATAGCGATAATAGTGTTTATTACCGTTCTGTTTTTTTGGAAAACAGGCAACTCTTTCGATGAGCATATGTTCAATCTGGATAATGTACGCGCCCATATAATGGAACTTACTTCCGAGGAGTATGCCGGTAGGCTTGCAGGGTCTGATGGGAATACCAGGGTGCTTGAATATATGAAGAAAAACTTCATTGATGCAGAGGTTGCTCCGGCGGCCGGCGAAGAAACTTTCTACCAATATTTTTCAACCATAATTCCGGCCATTGACACGGAGCCGCTTTTTAATATATCAAAGGATGACGGACAGACACTGATGGAGTTCGTAATGTACGAAGATTACAAACTGATAACTTCAATGAACGGCGGGGAGGCGGATTTTTACGGTGAAATAATACTGGCGGGCAGCAACATTTATTCCATGGATCCCGGGCTTATCAGGGACAGGGTGGTGGTGGTTGACGCGATCAGGCTTGATGTTTCTCGAATCAATTATGTTATTCAAAATGGCGGTAAGGGTATTTTCTGCAATTCTGATTATCAAATCTACGCCGGTTCACCTAAGTATGAAGAGGACAAAACATTGGGAGTGGAGGGAAAGACCGGGGATTCAGTAATTGCCGGCTATTTGTCCGGGGAAGCATATAGGTTTCTGATTGGGTTGCTTGGGGATGATGCCGTTGACGAGGTGAGAAAACCAATTGGAATCATTAAGAATGCAAGGATAAAAGTTTCCATGGAATTCCCGGTTGTCCGTTCGGCGAATATACTTGGAAAGATCGACGGCAGGGCAAAGAACGGAAGGATTCTATTGATAACGGCAAATATCGACGGAGCCGGAACCGGTACCAATGGAAAATATTTCCCCGGGGCCATGGCCAGTGCCTCGGGATCCGCAATCCTTCTTGAAACGGCGCGGGTAATCGCGGCACAGGAAAATCTTCCGTATGAAACAATAATTTTCGCCGGATGGAACGGACAGATGCAGCAATCGGCGGGTTCATCATTCTATGCTGATAATCCTTTGTATCCTCTTGATAAAACGACGCTCATTCATCTTGGAACAATAGGCGAGAGCACTTTGGATGGCCTTATTTTTTCATCCGACAGCATACAAAGCGGCATCCTGCGCGATAAATTCAGCAACTACTCCAAGGACCTGGGCTTTAAATCATCGGCAAGCGGACCGGCAGGCGAACCGACGGGAAGATTTGCCGACAAACGCATTCCTTCGGTCGCATTGAGCGATGTCTTGCGAAAACAAAACACCTATGGCGATACATATGAAAACATAGATATGAAGGCAGTGGAAAATGCCTCGCTGATTCTGATGGAGTATATCAAAAGAGACATATTCAAAGATACATTGATAGACTATTTGAACAAAGCGGACATTGCGATAGCACTGGTCATTATGCTTGGACTTGCCGTAAATTATTTGATAAGCCGCTTCTACCGTACAAATCCAAATTTAAAAATATGCGGTGCTCAAATTGAAAAAGTATATTACGGCACCCCCGCATCGATATTGAGGAAAACCGTTTTATATGTTTTCCCGGTATTCTTTGCTATCTTTATGCTTGTCTTCATCGCGAACATTGACCCGTCGACCAATGTAAAGATGATCAACGATTCGCTTGAAACCAATTTCTCGGGATTCCTTATCCTGAAGAAAAGCATACTGTATTTCAAGGATTTGGTGACGCCCGATGCGGAGGCAATTAAAAAGATCGGTGAAATGGCGGCAATTGCACTCAAATCAAGCTACAGGAGTCTGATTCTGCTGATATCATCGCTGGCTCTATCGCTGCTGATTGGAATCGGAAGGGGGATTTACGAAGCCTACCGGTCAAAAAGAAAAAATTCAAGGTCAATCGGAACTTTGGTCGTGTTTTCAATACCTGATGTTCTTGTCGTACTCGCGGGATTGCTTTTGTATGTTTACATTGCCAGGAAATTCCCCGAGGCGGGTGAACTTTTGAAACTCAGGGAGTTTATACTTCCGCTTGTCACTCTTTCGATAATACCGACGATATATGTTTCACGCATAACTTTTATAACGTTTCAGGATGAACTGAAAATGGATTATGTCAGAAATGCGAAAGCAAGGGGATTGTCGAAAAGAAAGATGTTTTTTTCGGAGATGCTCCCGGCGGCAGTATTCAGGATTGTGGACACCATGCCTGCGATAATGACTATGCTTTTGTCAAACCTGATTATCGTGGAATACCTGTTCAATTATCTTGGCATCGTCAATTATCTGATTTATTTTCACGAGATCCGTCAAGTGGACAAGTTCATAACGCTGGCGGTTACTCTCGGGATTATCTATATTCTATTTACCTGGGGAATCCGGCTTATTGCGGCGTCCATCAACCCGCTTAAGAGGGAGGCGGGAAAATGAAGAGACTTAATCTGCCGTTGATAATAGGCGGAGTGATGCTGGTCCTTATACTTGCCGTAATAATCATGCCGGGTGTTTTTACCGACAGGAGCCCATATAACATGCAGCAACTCAGGTTTTTTACGGAAAATGGGAAACTCATAATTGAAAGGGCCCCCTATCCGCCATCGGCGACTTTCCTTTTGGGCAGTGATGATATGGGCCGCGACATATACAGTTATATAATATACGGAACCAGACTGACCATACTTCTGGGAGTGCTTGCGGCGCTGGCAAGGTTCCTTCTTGCACTACCGCTTTCATTGAGCGCGGGTTTCGGCAGCGGTGCGGCAAAATCCATAATAAAGCAGTTCGGAATCATTTTTTCAGCCATTCCGGCGCTTTTGATATGCATAATAGTGCTTCAGCTTGATTTTTTCGGAGGACTTGACAAGAGAAGTTCGATGATTGCATTCATCATGGTCCTGTCCATTGTCGGATGGCCCAAGATAGCCGGATTGATGATGGAGAGGGTCGATGCAATAAACAGGCAGCCGTTTATAAAGGGCGAGGTTGCGATAGGAAAGAAAAGGCTGCGCATCGCCCTTGAAAATATATTCCCGCATCTTGCCCCCGAGATGATAGTCCTGTTCTTCATGGAGATAGCAAGAAGCCTGTCAATGATCATGCAGCTTGGCATATTCAGCATATTCATCGGAAACTTGAAATTCATAATGGATACCGAGGGCGGCATAACGTTTTTCGACATAGGCTTTGAACCTGAGTGGGCCGGCATGCTTTCATCATCCAGGAATATGATCAGCATAGCGCCATGGGCCGTCCTGTTCCCTGCCCTTGCATTCTTTATAAGCGTTCTTGCGTTCAACCTCTTTGGGGAAGGCCTCAGGATGGCCATGCAGGAAAAGGACTCGCGAATCGTTCCCATATTCCGAAAGATCATATCCCCTGATATGAAGTCCATATTTGGCAACCGCGGTAAAAAATCACGGCATATTCTTGTAATTGCAATTATGGCGCTGATACTGATTTTTACTGTTCCTGCATTGATTGGAAACAACAGATATGAATTTGAATATGGAGACGACGAAGACATTCTTTACGAAAGCGTCATGGTGGGAACCGCCGATGCAAGGAAAACCGCGGAAATAATCGCGGACAGGATGTCGGGACTTGGCCTGGAACCCCTGTTTAAGGAAGGGTATGAAACAGGATACGAGCTTGGAGATTCATGCCTTATAAAAAATTATTCCTTCGAGCTGATTCTCAAGACCGGTATGGTATATCCGGAAATGAACAAGGATTTTCGCTTTCTTTCAGCAGGCAACCTTGAATATTCCGCAAAAGTGACGGATTTGACAAATGAGGATATGTTCGGCATCGTCGGCAAGGGTATGCCTGTTGGTGAATTTGTTTTGATTGACAAGTCCTTTTACAATGATGCCGCGATATCATATTTCCTAGACGGTATCAGCAAGAAAACAAATGCGGTGGGTTTTATTCTAATAGAGGACAATGATACGGAAATTGAAGGCAATGTCGCTCAATACGACGAAGATAAAGTCGTTATCTCGGTAACCAGGGAACTTGGCGAACTGATAAAGAATTCGGGTGAGGCATCGGTGAAGATTTCGACATCGGTTGAATTGCTCGGAACCACCGGCCTGAATATATCGGGAATAAGGAAAGGAGCCGATCTCTATGCTGGCGATGAAGCGCTGATCATCGGAATGGGATATAACTATACGGACGAAGACGGAGCTTCTGTTTTGGACTTCAACCTTGGACTTATGGAAAAACTGTGCCTGGATCATGATATCGGGCGCTCCCTTATTTTCATGTTCTTTGATGGTACCGCCAGCAGGGAACTCAATGGGATTTTCCCGATGTCCGCGGATTTTCCGTACAGCCCGGCCAAGGTCAAGCTGTTCATCGACCTTACCGGCATAAATAGACCGGATTTTGATGTATTCGGCTACAGTTCGAAACAAGCCCCCTTCACACGGACATATGCATGGAGCATAGGGCATATACTCGAACAGGAATTTGGGAAGAAAAATCTTGAATTCAAGGAACCGGAATCAATCAACTTTGGAAGGGAATACTACTTCACGGACAATGAGGCGCATAACGTAATGTTCTGGGAAAAAGGGATAGCATCGATAATAATCAGAACGGATGAAAAAGGCCGGGGAAGTCATGATATAAGTGAAATCGGAAGCATACTGTTAAAAGCAATAAACATCAGCAATTATTGAAAGGACAAGGGAATTCCGATAAGGAATCATTGCGATGAAGGGAAGAAAAAGAAATACAACCGAGACCTATGAGTACAACCACCGGACACTTCTTGAAGTAAGGGACCTGAGGGTATCCCTGTTCAACGGAAAAACATCCGTGCCGATAATTCGCGGATTTGACCTAAGTCTGGAAAAAGGCGGGATATTGGGAATCCTTGGCGAATCAGGCAGCGGAAAGACAGTTTCCGCAAGCATGATCATGAGGCTTTTTGAAAAAGATGAAGGTGCGATCGAACAAGGCAAGATTATATTCAAAGGAAGAAACCTTGCGAGCGCGGCAGAGAAGGAACTGCAAGACATCAGGGGAAAAGAGATATCATTTGTATTCCAGAATCCGGCCCAGGCGCTGAATCCGTATAAGAAAATAGGACGGCAGCTCTCCGACACCCTGAAGACCCACGGACTTCCATACTCTAGGCAGATTATTGAAAAGGCCTTGCTTGAAGCGGGTATTCCGGATCCCGGCACGGTTTACGGGATGTATCCCTACCAGCTAAGCAGCGGACAGAATCAAAGAATCATGATATGCCAGGGAATCATATGCAAACCGGACCTGTTGATAGCCGACGAGCCGACAAGCTCCATTGACGCTTCACTGAGGAAAAGAATCCTCGACCTGTTCATTCAGATAAATCGTAAATACGGGATGTCGATCATATTCATAACACATGATTTTGACATAGCAAGATTTCTGTGCAGAAGACTCGTCATAATGTATGGAGGAATGGTGGTCGAGGAAGGCGGAATTGATGAAATTTTTGGGAACCCCCTGCATCCATACACCGAAGAACTGATAAAATGCTCGCAGTCGCTGGACAGGAATGAAGACAGGCTTTATACATTGGATGGAACGCCGCTGGTTCCTTCGGATTTCAGGGATGAATGTCCATTCTATGAAAGATGCAGATTCCGATGTTCCGAATGCAAGTCGGGAATTCCGGCGATGCTCGAAAGGGGTAAAAGAAAGGCGAGGTGCCTGGCTCGGATAATCGATGGAAGGATTGATGATGCGAAAAATCTCATGAAGACTGGAGGACCGGATGTCGGAGAAAATTGATATACGCGAGGAAAACGGGCGTGGGTGCCTTTTAAAGGTTGAAAATTTATCGAAGCATTATATAATCGCCGGAAGCCGCCTCAAGGATAAAATCATTATCGATGCTGTAAAAAACATCTCATTCGAGGTTTTTGAAGGGGATTCCCTCGGATTGATAGGTGAAAGCGGAAGCGGCAAAAGCACCGCGGCGAATATGATAATGAGGCTAATCGAGCCAAGCGATGGCAGGATATTTCTTTTTGGCAAGGATATAACCACGCTTGACGAGAATGGCATGCGAAAATACAGGAAGGATCTCCAGATTATTTTCCAGCATTCGAACTCCGTGCTTGATCCAAAGATGACGATAGGCGAGCTATTGTCGGAGCCGCTGAAGATACACGGCATAGTCAAGGATTCAATGATAGACGGTGAAGTGGACAGGCTTCTTGGCATGGTGGGACTGTCGCCTGCGGAAAAAAGCAAGTTTCCCGGGCAGATGAGCGGGGGACAGGTCCAGAGAGTCATTATTGCAAGGGCGATATCCACAAGACCAAGAATCATAATATGCGACGAGCCGGTGTCCGCCCTTGATGTGTCCGTCCAGGGACAGATATTGAATCTTCTGAAATCATTGAAGGATGAACTTGGGCTTACATATGTGTTCATATCGCATGACCTCAAGGTTGTCCGGTTCATATGCAACAGGATAGCGGTGATGCGCAACGGGAAGATTGTTGAGATGGGCACCTGCGCAGAAGTTCTTGGAAACCCTGCCCACAGCTATACAAAACAACTTATGGAGTCGAATTTGTAATCGAAAAAAAAGGGGGATTATCAATCCCCCCGATATCATCCGGGATATTTATATGTATTCGCCCGGTGAGGCGTCGGGTGATGATTCATGCCATCATTGGGGTGCACGCCTATAACTCTATGTGGCAGCCTTATGATCTGCTGAGTTTTCTTTGGAAGGCATCCAGATGGTTTTTTGACGCATCACGCAATTCTATGAATACGGCGGCAACATCATCAGGAAGATTGCTTTCCAGGAATTTCTCATACATGGCGATATTGTCAATTTCCGCCTTGACACCGGTTTCAAGCGCCTCGGTTATGGAGACGGGAATGATTAGATGTGAGGCAGAGGTATCTGCGGGGATATCATAGCCATATGCTTCAAAAAGCGGAATCAGCAGGGAGATGTGGGATTCCTCCGACCTGATGATATTCGTAAACGGGGTGCCTCCGTCGAGTTCATCAATTATATATTCGTACTCGCTTCTCGCAAGATATTCATCCTGGATTGCATATATGAGCATTTGTTCCAGCGCAATATCCGTATTGGTAAAAGATCCGGCTGCTCCATATCCCGGATCGACTGATGAAATTGGTTCCTGTGTCCCGGATGCAGCCGGCTGATACGAGAGGAGTGTTTCACTCTCCGGTTCCACGGAACATGCCGTCGTCAGCGCCGCCGCAAGTATTATGATTATCATTAAATATGTTTTGTTTTTCATTTAGTAAAGCTCCTTTGCTTTTGATGAATGAATTTTACCCAATGATTCTGTCATCAATGTGTCAATTGAAATAAGGATGAGCTTACAGTCACGGCATTATGCCGTGTATTCAGGATTTTGCGTCGATATGGTTTGGATGCAGGCAATAAACAATTTCAACCGGATCGACACCCTTTGAGCTGAAACGCAGAACGACATCGGGAGGTTCTGTCGGGGAGCCAAGAATGGCCTTTTC
>JAWOIG010000184.1:0-26093 GCA_046484775.1 Clostridia bacterium
ACGTGGTCAAGCATGCCCGGGCGACCGAGGTGTTCCTGGAGCTGCAGTTGGAGGATCACGAGTTGACGCTGCGGCTCCAGGACGACGGCCAGGGGTTCTCCCCCGAGACGGAGGGAGGCAAGCTGGCTTGCGCTCGTCGATTCCATTGAGTACAGCATGTGCCAGGAAGGCTGAGGATGATTCTTTACGGAAAACTGGTCAAGGGAAATGTTCTTCTTAAGGAAGCCAATGCAATGGCTGCGGATCCGGATATGACTTTTCATGAAATGATGGAGACGGCCTTTCTGGAACTGACCCGCAGCCTTGACATACCGGTTCCCATCTGGCTAAAGAAAAACACAAGGGAAATAGCACAGTATAGGAAAACATACTTCGAGAAGGAACAATTCATCGAGGAAACATATTTCGATAGGTTCGTACTTGAAATTGAGGTGTAGCATGAAAAAGAGAGCATGGCTTATTATGTTGGCAATCCCGGCGATATTGCTTCTTGCGGGGTGCAAGCCGCGGCTAAGCACGGACAGTTATGAAACAACGGACATTTTTACACAAAGCAGGACATTCGCATATGACAGGATTGAAAATGAGGAAACGACGGAAGTCATATATGAAATTATGGTTGAAGGAAACATGGTAAGTACGAAATGCGTCATTGATTTTGATTACGGACGGTTCAGGTCCGAATCAAGTTTCAACGGCGGGACGTTGGTTCCGGAAACTGCCTTAAAAAGCAACTCATATAAGCTCGACCCGGAAAAGGATTGGGTCATCAACGCGGTTTATGGAGAAAATTTGGAAATGACCGCGCAAACCGATGCGGGAACAGAAACAAAGACGCTGGAGCTTCCGGACAACTACATCGATAATGAAGCCCTGCTTTTTACCATCGGCGCTCTTAGCCTGGAAGAAGGTTTTGAGAAGGACATCAACATATCCATAATCGATGCAGGGGAAATCGTCGCGTTCAGGATATCGAGGGTCGGTACGGAACAAATAGACGTATCCTATGGAAGCATCGAGTGCATAAAGGTTGAAATAAAATACCAGGGGCTTGTCATAGGCAGGAAACCGCGCATGTACATCTGGTACACCAATGATGAAAACCGATTCCCCCTTATGTACGAGAATGAAGGAATATACCTGGAATTGAAGTCAATACAATAGAACGAAATATCAAATTACTAAATGGCGGCACCCTCGGGGCCGTCAGTATTTTTGCGAACATGTAAACCTATAAATTTAGCATGAAACTATTTATTTAGTACTGCTAAACAATTGAAACACAAAAAGAAAAACAGTATACTGAATACAATAGCATCGTCCATTGCCCTGCAGAAAGAAAGAACAGGCGAACGGACGAAAGCCGGCATCATGCGGGAAAGCCGTTTCCAATGGGAGGGAGGCTTTATGAAGTGTGATTCAGTTGTTTTGGCGGCGGGATACTCAAGCCGTGCGGGAACAGACAAGATGTCATTGCCCATCGGGGACAAAACGGTGCTCGAAAGGGTTATCGAAACGCTTTACCCTGTTTCAGACAGGATTGTCGTAGTGGGGGGCTTCAATTATGATGAAACAAAAAAAATCACAGCAAAGTATAAAAAAGCAAGCCTTGTGAAAAATGAAAACTATGATCTTGGAATGTTCAGTTCAGTCAAATGCGGCGCGGCCGAAATGAAATGCGACTTCTTCCTTATGCCCGGGGATTATCCGGCGGTCAGGACATCGACCTGCGAAAAGCTCATCCAGGGAGAGGGACAGATGGTTGTTCCCGTATATAAAGGAAGGAAAGGCCATCCCGTTCTGATCAGGAAGGAATTGATTGATGAAATTAAAAACGAGCCCGTCGGCTCCAACCTCAAGGCGTTCAGGGACAGGCACATCGTCGGATATGTTGACGTTGACGACGAAGGGATTGTTCTTGATGTTGACACGCCGGAGGATTATGAAAATGTCAGGGAAAAAATCGGGAAGGGGTGGCTTTAGTTGAAGATTAAGGAATACCATAGGCCAAAGACCATGGAAGAGGCATACGGGATTCTAAACTCCGGTGGGGAAAGCGCTGTTATCGGGGGGGGAGCCTGGATCAGGATGCTTCCGCGGGAGCTGGATGCGGCGGTAGATATATCGAACCTAGGACTTGGAACCATAAGCGAAGAGGATGGCCAATATGTAGTAGGAAGCATGGCGACTCTCAGGCAAATCGAAAAGTTCAAACCGTTCTCAACATTGTTCAACGGAATCATAGCCAGAAGCGCAGGTTCGATAATGGGGGTTTCAATAAGGAATATAGCCACTGCCGGGGGAACCGTTGCAGGCAGGTTTGGCTTCTCAGACCTTATACCCGCCCTGCTGGCTTTGGACACCCGTCTCCTTTTCTATAACAAAGGAGAGGTTTCACTTGAGGATTATATGGAATTGAAGGATAGCGGCAAGGATATATTGATGAAGATATTAATCAAGGACCGGGAAGGACGCGGATGGTTCCATACGATGAAGAACACAAGCCTGGACTTCGCCGTCCTTAATGCGGCTGTTTCAAATGCAGACGGCCGGTGCAGGATTATAGTCGGAGCGCGGCCTTACAAAGCGGTTCTTGCATATGATGCGATGAAGTTTATGGATGCATGCGGCAAGCCGACACCTGCGGCGATCAGGGAAGCGGCTGAAATCGCAGCCGGCGAACTGAAATTCGGCAGCAACCAGCGGGGCTCCAAAGAATACAGGATGGAATTATGCAAGACCCTGGTCGAAAGAGGATTGTCGGAGGTGCTTTTATGAAAGTAAAATTTTTCGTAAACGGTGAGAAAAAAACATTTGAAGTGAAACCGGATGAGTACCTTCTCGACACCCTCAGGAACAACAACTATAAAAGCGTAAGGAGAGGGTGCGAAACCTCGTCATGCGGGATATGCACGGTTCTTATGGATGGAATGCCTGTGGCTTCATGCAGCTGCCTTACGGCAAAAGCCGAAGGAAAGCATATAACCACGGTTGAGGGAATACAGGAGGAAGCCGAACTGCTGGCAGGATTCTTTGGCCGGGAAGGGGCGGACCAATGCGGATACTGCAATCCCTCGATTGCCCTGACGTGTTATGCGATGAAAAGAGAGCTTAAGGACCCGACCGATGAAGAAATAAGAGCGTATCTTGTCGGAAACCTTTGCCGATGCTCGGGATATTCCGGCCAGCACAGGGCCATAAGGGCATATCTGGAGGTGAAGTGATGAAATATGTGAACAAAGGAATCCCCTCCATCGACGGAAGGGGCCTGATGATGGGAAAACCCGCATATACGGACGATCTTGCCGAGCAAGGGTCACTCATTGTAAAGGTCCTCAGAAGCCCGCATCCGTTTGCCCGGATAAAAAACATCGTTACTGACAAAGCCCTGGCTCTTGAGGGAGTCGAATGCGTGCTGACTTACAGGGATTTCGAGAGGATACCCATTACCAGGGCAGGACAGGGATACCCCGAGCCATCGCCCCACGACAAGTTCGTGCTTGATAATTATGTAAGGCATGTAGGCGATGAAGTTGCGGCCGTCGCAGCAGTCGATATTGAAACAGCGCTTGCAGCCCTTGAACTGATGGAAGTTGAATATGAAGTTCAAGAGCCTGTCCTTGATTTTGAAAAAGCATTCGGGAACAGTATTGTCATACACCCGGAGCCCGAAATTCACGAAATGTTCCCGATAGGATTCGACCCGGCGAATAATGTCGCTGCATCATATGCGATGAATGTCGGCGAAATTGAAAAAACACTTGAAGGATGCGATGTTGTTATCGAATCCAGTTTTTACACGCAGGCGCAGGCCCATGCCATGATGGAGCCCCATGCCGTCAATGCAAGGATCGACTATATGGGCAGGCTGGTGCTGTATTCATCAACCCAGACGCCGTTTCATGTAAGAAGGATCATATCCCAGGCCTTGAAATATCCGTTGAGCAAGATCAGGGTTATCAAGCCCAGGGTTGGGGGCGGCTTCGGCGGAAAGCAATGTGTTCATGGGGAACTGCTGGTATCGGCCGTAACACTGAGAACGGGCAAACCCGCAAAAATGGCGTATACAAGGAAAGAAGTTTTTGAATCGACATTTTCAAGACATCCGATGCGGATAGATATAAAGCTCGGTGCATCGAAGGATGGAATCCTGAAGGGGATTGATGTCGATGTTCTTTCCGATACGGGGGCTTACGGTGAACATGCGCTGACGGTATTCATGGTTACGGGATCAAAGGTGTTTCCGCTGTACAACAAGGTTGAATCCATAAGATTCGGCGGAAAGGTAGTTTATACCAATCACACTCCGGCAGGCGCATTCAGGGGATACGGTGCGATCCAGGGCAACTTTGCGCTTGAATCCGCGATTGACATATTGTGCGAAAAACTTGGCGCCGACCCCGTGGAATTCAGGTTGAGAAACATGATAAGGGAGGGAGAGACCTCTCCCATATTCGAAATAATGGGAGAGGGAACTGAAGGAACGGCCATGGTCATGGAGACCTGCAAGCTTGATTACTGTATAGAAAGAGGAATGGAACTGATTGGCTGGAAGGATAAATATCCGGGGGGAAAAACCGGCGACGGAAGGGCCAGGGGTGTCGGCATGGCAATAGCAATGCAGGGCTCGGGAATACCGTACATAGACATGGGAGCTGCGATGATAAAGCTCAATGACGACGGATTTTTCAATCTGCTGGTCGGAGCAACGGAAATAGGGCAGGGCAGCGATACGATTCTTGTCCAGATAGCCGCCGAAAGCCTTGGTGTGGATCCGGAGAAAATAATTGTGTATTCGTCCGACTCGGACCTGACGCCGTTTGACGCCGGCGCCTATGCGTCCAGTACTACATACGTCTCTGGAAACGCCGTAAAGAAAGCTGCCGATGGAATGAGGCAAAAGATAATCGAAGAAGGGGCAAGGATTCTTGGAACTGTCATAGGGGACACGGTATTCGATGGTATCGCAATCAGCTCGGGGGAAAAGTCGATTACCCTTAAGGATCTTTCAAATAAACTATTTTACAATGAGAACCAGCAGCAGCTGGTATCCGCCGAGTCATATGTCGGAACCAAATCGCCGCCGCCGTTTATGGCCGGATTTGTGGAAGTAGAGGTCGACATGGGTACGGGGAAAGTTGAAGTCCTGGATTATGCCGCGGTTGTCGACTGCGGTACGACCATTAATCCAAACCTGGCGAGAGGCCAGGTTGAGGGCGCCCTTGTTCAGGGAATAGGAATGACGCTTTTTGAGGATGTGGTGTATTCAAAAACCGGCTCGCTCATGAGCAACAGCATGATGAGCTACAGGATACCCACCCGCAGGGAAATAAACGGCATGCATGTCGAATTTGCCGAAAGTTACGAAGCGTCGGGACCGTTCGGGGCAAAGTCAGTGGGGGAGATAGGGATTGACACTCCGCCCGCGGCAATAACAAATGCGATATACAATGCGGTGGGAATCAGAATCAAGTCGCTTCCGGCAACACCCGAAAAAGTGTTGATGGGCATGCTTGGTAAATCAGAGAAAGAGGAGAATGGCCATGGATAAGAAGAGAATTTTGAAGATAGCGGCAATGATAGTTTTTTACGGGTCGTTGTGGGGAGCCGCCGAGGCAACGCTTGGATACCTTCTGCACTTCCTGCCTCCGACAATAGCGGGGATGACGATGTTCCCGATTGCAGTTTTCATATTGATCAAGGCGGGCAAGGCGACCGGAAGCCGGGCGTCGCTCATATTGGTAGGTCTTGTGGCCGCGGGCATAAAGGCCGTGGATTTGCTGATACCCGGATTGATGGTGTTCAAGACGATAAATCCAATGATATCAATAGTGCTTGAATCACTGGTGGTTGTCGCGGTATATCCGGTTCTGCGCGGGACATCGGTGTGGGGCAGGATTGTGGCAGGACCCGGGATGAGCATGGGCTGGAGGAGCGGATACATCATCTATATGCTGGCGCAATATCTTATTGCCGGAAACATGACAAAATTCATCTCTACGCCATATATGTCGTTTGAGTTCATTGTGCTGGGCGGACTCGCCGGAGGACTGATTGTATCCGGGGTATTGTTAGCGGAACCAAGGCTGAAGGCATTCAATTGGAAGTTCAGGCCTGCTTATGCAGCGGCCGCGCTTGCAGCGGCATTATGCCTGCAATTCATATTATAGGTGGCGAAGTGAAGATATTTGATGAAATCATCAGGCTCCGGAATGCCGGAAAGACATGCGTGCTGGTAACCGTAGTTGAGAAATCGGGCGACGGACCTGTTGAGGTCGGTAAAAAAATGCTGGTTGCCGCCGAAGGGTTCGCAACAGGTACCGTAGGCGGGGGCGCATTGGAGAGGTATGCCAGGGAAAGATGCAGGGACATCCTGGAATCACACGACAGCATCATGGAGAAGTATATTCTTAACGAAGGGGAAATAATCAAGGGTGCGGAGACGCTGCCGATGGTGTGCGGAGGAGCGGTTTCACTTTTTTATGAATACATTGGGCCAAGGGCGCATGTATATATTTTCGGAGCGGGGCATGTCGGGCAGGCGACTGTAAATATTCTGAGGACGATGAACTACAGCATTACGGTAATCGATGAAAGGAAAGATGTATACGCGGCATTCGAAGGAGCCGACAGAAAGTTCAACATGCCCTTTGCGGAATTCATAGACCAAGAAGGCATAAGGGACGGGAGCTTTGTTCTTGTCTGCACTCCTTCCCACGAGAATGATTACAACGTGATTTATAAAGTGATCGAGCTTGGCCTGAAGCCTGTGTATATCGGCATGTTGTGCTCTCCTGCGAAACTCAGGGATTTTCTGACCCGGCTCAGGGACAGGTTCGGTGATAACATGGATCTGGCGAATCTGTATTCACCGGTCGGGCTTGATACGGGCGGTGGATCGCCCGCTGAGATTGCGGTTTCAATAGCTGCTGAAATTCTTGCGGTCGATTATAAAAAGGCGGGCCACAGGCATATGAGGTCAACGGAGTATAAATGGTAACAATAATCACCGGGGGCATTCATTCGGGAAAAACAACCAGGCTGATAGATGAGTTCGGCAGATGCGGCAGAGGGTGCGGGTTTGCCTCGGTTAAAATCATGAAGGATGGAAACGTACTGGGGTTTGACATACTGAACCTGTCATCCGGGGAGCTAAGGCCTCTGGCGAGAAGGACAGCCGAAACGGATGCGGGATGGACGGAGTGCTGCTCCATGGGACCGTACAGTTTTTCCCTTGATGCGGTTCATGCTGTGGAGATAGAAATCGAAAAAGGCATCCGTGAAGGCGGTTTCACAATTTTCCTTGATGAAGCCGGACAGCTTGAGCTTGAGGGAAAGTGCCTTGATGGAATATTGGAAAAAGCATTTTCAACGGGAATCGACATTTTTATAACGGTCAGGGACCGGTTCCTTGAGGAAATGATTGAAAAATACAAAATAAGGGATGCGAGGATCATAAATGTCGGCGGAAGAAAGGCATGAACTCGGGATAACCGGGGGAAAACTCTATATCAATGGAAAATTCACGGAGGCGAATCTTTATGCCGACGGTGGGTTGATTACCGCCATAACCGCGGAAAACAGAAATTGCATGCAAAATCATGACGCAAAAGGCAAAAAGGTTATCCCCGGGCTTATAGATCCGCATGTTCACTTTTCGTTGCGCTCGGGCGGACATGTTTCATGCGATGACTTTCACAATGGGTCGATAACCGCCGCATTCGGAGGAGTCACCACATTCATTGATTTTCTGGACCCGGTTTCGACGGCGGGAGAGTTGGAACCCGCCCTTGCGTCGAGAAAGGCAGAAGCGGCAGGCAGCGTTGTGGACTACACTTTCCATGCAACGGCGGCGAACCCGGTGGGGAGCACGGAAAAAATCGCCCTCGGGCTAAAAAGTCTAGGAATCAAAAGTCTGAAGATATTCACCACGTATTCGGAATCGGGAAGACGGACTTATGAAAAGGAAATAGCCGAGCTTCTGAAGTTGTCGGATCAACACGGATTCATTCTCATGGTTCATGCCGAGGACGATGAAATGGTCGGAATAAAACCGCATCATACGATAAGGGACCTTCCCAAGGCCAGAGATTGGAAGGCTGAATCATCGCAGGCGCTTAAGCTTGCGGAAATGGCCGCCGAATACGGCGGCGAGATTTATATGGTTCATACAAGCAGCGGCAAAACGGTAAGGGCTTTGCTGAAAAAACACCGTGGTATGCTTGGGAATAGATTCCATATTGAGAGCTGTCCCCACTACTTTGCACTTAATGATGATGTGTACGGGAAGAAAGGCGGGGCACTCTATGCCATGATCCCGCCGCTAAGGAGCCGCGGGTCAAGAAATCTGCTGAAAAGATTGGTGCGGCATGTGGAGACAATAGGGACCGATCATTGTCCCTATATGAAAGCCGAGAAGAACAAGCACATGCTTGCAGACATACCCATGGGGATTGGCTCTGTTGAAAATTCCTTCGCGGTAATGCACGGAATCATAGGGGACCGTGTGCTGGACATGATGAGCAGACGGCCGGCCGGGATCTTCGGGCTTTTTCCAAGGAAAGGAATACTCGCGGAAGGTTCGGATGCGGATATTGTAATATACGATGAGTCGGCGGACCGGGAATTGAATTCCGGCCGCTCCGCATGCGATTATTCGGTATACGAAGGATTCAGAACGAATATACGCATAGAAAAAGTTTTTTGCAGGGGAAGGATTGTCATTGACGATGGCAGGCTTATGGAAGGATACGGAACATGTTTGCTCTGATAAATGCAAGGATTTATGATTTTTCGGATTATATCGGGAACGGATATATAGTATTCGATGAAAAAATAACGGAAACCGGCGATATGAAGGATTTCATTGATAAAGGTTACCGGATTGTCGATGGAAGCGGATGCATTGTGATGCCATCCCTTACCGTGGCGCACACCCACATATATTCTGCTTTTGCAAGAGGAATGAACATATCTTTTGATCCGAGGAATTTTCAGGACATACTGGACCAGCTATGGTGGAAACTTGATGCGCAGCTGGACCATGACGGGATATACCTGAGCGGAATAATATCCGGCGGCGAGTACGCATGCAATGGCGTCACGACAATCATCGACCACCATGCCAGCGGGCTCATCAAGGGCTCGCTCTCACTTTTGAAAAAAGCCGTCGACGAGGCTGGGATCAGGGGAATGTTTTGTTTTGAAACGAGCGACAGGTTCGATGCCGATGCCTGTATATCCGAAAACTTGGCGGACGGGGACATGTTCGGGCTGCACGCATCCATGTCCCTTTCGGAGGAAACGCTCGGCAAGGTAAGCAAAGCCATCGGGAACAAGCCCATCCATATACATGCGGCAGAAAGCATGCTTGACCAGGAAAACTGCATCGGGCATTACGGGGAAAGGGTGGTTGAAAGACTCGCTCGGCACGGATTGCTTAAGAAAGGTTCGATTCTGGCTCACTGCGTCCATATAAATGAAGATGAAGCCGCTCTGATGTCATTGAATGGATGCAGTGCGGCGCTGAATGCGCAGTCAAACATGAACAATGCCGTCGGACTGACGGATTACAGGATGCTGAGGGACAACGGGGTCCGCTGCCTTATCGGAAACGACGGAATGTCCATGGGCATTGCGGGGGAATGGGTTTCGCTTCTTCTCGCGATGAAGCACAGGTATATGTCTCCGACAGCTTTCGGATTGACGGATCTGATGGATATCATGGACAACAATTATAATTTCATTAACGATGCCATGGGTATAAGAATCGGAAGGCTGAGGAAGGACTATGATGCCGATATTCTTATGATTCCATACGAGCCGCCAACGCCGATGCACGAAAACAATGCCTTCGCCCATATTATCCATGGACTGGCCGGAAGTTTCAGGCCGCGGCATGTATGGTGCGGAGGACGCAGGATAGTAAAGGATTATAAAAGTGTCCGTATTCCCAAAGAAATATATGAAGAGGCAAGACAAGCCGCCGGGGAAATTTGGAAGAGGATATATGGAGGCAATGCCGATGAACAGACTTGAAACGAGATTCGACGGGCTGGTGCTTGACAATCCGCTGATGCCGGCTTCCGGTCCGCTTACCGGAGATCTTGAGAAACTGGTTTTCATGCAGGGCCAGGGAGTTGGAGCCGTGGTTACCAAGACGATATCGGTAAAGGCTGCCATTGTACCCAGACCGTGCATATACGGCGGCAGGAACCATGTGATGAACTCCGAACTATGGTCTGAATATCCCATGGAAAAGTGGACGGATGAGATATTGCCCGGATTCATGAAGAAAAAAACCGTACCCCTGATTGTCAGCGCAGGGTATTCAAGGGAGGATATGGAGATATTGATACCGGCGCTCGAAGGGTTTGCCGATGCGTTTGAGATATCGACCCATTATGTCGGAAAGGACCTTGAGGCAATATCAAAAACGGTAAAAACCATCAGGGAAAGAACGGATAAGCCGGTATATATGAAGATCAGCCCGCACATACCCGATCCGGTCATGTTTGCACAGGCTGTTCGGGACGCCGGGGCCACCGGTGTGGCTGCGATTAATTCGCTTGGGCCGACAATGAACATAGACATCGCGACAAGAACGGTGAATTTTGGAGGAAACAGCGGGTTTTCGTGGACTTCCGGCCCTGCAATAAAAAACCTTGCACTTGCAATCGTGTACAGAATCAAGCAGGCGATGCCCGGCTTTACCGTAATCGGAACAGGGGGAATACAAAGCGCCGATGATATTATTGAATTTCTTCTTGCGGGCGCCGATGGAGTTCAGATGCTATCGGGCGCGCTTCTTAAAGGCAAGGAGCTGTATTCAAAGATAATAGGCGATCTGCCACGGGTTCTTGAAAAATATGGATTTGACAGCGTAGGCGATGCAATACGAGCTCCGCTCGTCATAAAAACCGGGCTGAAGCCGGTCGTGCCTGTACTTGACGAAGAAAAATGCACTCATTGCAGGCTTTGTGAGAAAGTATGCCCATACTTTGCCATAGAGTATAAAGATAAAATAGTTTTCGACGAAGAAAAATGCTTCGGGTGCGGACTTTGCATATCAAAATGTCCCGCAGGCGCATTGTCTTGAAAGGAGGACGAATGTTTGACATAAGCAAATCCATACCAAAGGCGGACAGCGTGGGAAAAATATCCGGCGAAACGATTTACATAGACGATATGGTCATTGGGGATATGCTGCATGCCATGACGCTGAGGTCGGTTCATGCGAAGGCAAAAATCATAAGCGTCCGGCTTCCGGAAATTCCCGAAGGATATTTTATTGTGGACCACCGGGATATCCCGGGGGATAACTGCGTCAACATTATTTTCGACGATATGCCGGTATTTGCAAACGGCGAAGTCAATTATATAGGAGAACCGATACTTCTCGCCGTAGGGCCGGAAAAAAAGAAAGTAAAGGAAATAATCGATTCGACCAAGGTGGAATACGATCCTGGGGAACCTGTCTTTGGATATTCGAAAAGCGTATTGCATTATGAATATGAAAAAGGAGATACGAAAAGCGTCTTCAGCAAGGCGAGAAGGATAATCAAGGGTTCATATTCGACGGGTTATCAGGAGCACATATATATGGAGCCCCAGGGCGTCATAGGATTGTACGAAGACAACAGGACGACGGTAATAGGCTCCATGCAATGTCCCTACTACATAAAAAACGCCGTAGTCAGGACACTTGGGACCGGTCAGGAAAACGTAAGGATCATTCAGGCGGCCACGGGCGGAGCCTTTGGGGGGAAGGAGGAGTTTCCCTCGCTTATAGGATGCCAGGTAGCCGTGGCGGCGAACAAGACCGGGAAACCCGTAAAGTTGATCTATGAGAGAGCAGAGGATATAGAAACAACGACGAAAAGGCATCCTTCCCGAATCGACCTTGAGGCTGTGGCCGGGGAGGACGGGTCGATCGAAGCATTAAGAGCCCATATATCCCTTGACAGCGGGGCCTACATAGGACTTTCAGGGGTCGTTCTGCAACGGGCGATGATTGCCGCGAGCGGTGTTTACACAATCTCAAACCTGACTGTATCAGGGGATGTTTACGAGACCAATACGGTGCCAAACGGAGCCTTCAGGGGATTCGGGGCCCCGCAGATGTTTTTCGCAATAGAGATGTTCATCCATCATTTTGCAATTGAGACAGGACAGGATCCGCTTGTGCTCAGGAAAAGGCAGCTTGCTGCCATGGGCGACCCGACATCGACAGGCGGAACTTTCAGGGATCCGATAATCATGGAGGATATGATTCAAAAAGCCATGGAAATATCGGGGTATGCCGGGAAAATCGCCGAATATTCCAAACCGGGCGACTGCAGGGGCATAGGCATGTCCTGGGTCCTGCACGGGTGCGGTTTTACCGGAAGCGGCGAGCAAAAGCACATCAAGGCGATTGTGCGCATAAGGAAGGAAAAGGACGATTCGGTCACGATACTTGCCGCCAATACCGAGATGGGACAGGGAGCAATGACCACACTGCGCAAGATCGCCGCAGGAGTTCTTGGAATTCCCGTTGAAAAAGTCATCTACAACAATCCCGACACGGACCTGGTGCCGGACTCCGGGCCTACGGTGGCTTCGAGAACGGTCATGATAGTCGGCGGACTCATAGCGCGGGCGGCAAGGCAGTTGAAGGGAAAGTGGGTATCCGGTGAGGAAATCCTGGTTGAAGAAGGGTACCGGCAGCCTGATTACATTGAGTGGGATGAGGACAAACTCAGGGGCGACGCATATCCGGCATATTCATGGGGCGTCAATGTGGTTGAAGTAGAGGTAAGCCCGGTGACATACGAGGTTGATCTAAAGGGAATATGGGCTGTGTACGATATAGGGAAGGCAATTGATGAAAGGATAATACTCGGTCAGGCGGAGGGAGGACTTTCGCAGGGGATCAGCTATGGAATGACCGAAGTCATGGAATGCAGGGACGGCAGGATACAGCAAAGGAACATGACCGACTACATCATACCTACAGCCGGCGACTGCATATCCATGGAAACCGTCATAATGGACAATCCCTATCCTTTGGGCCCGTACGGGGCGAAAGGAGCGGGAGAGCTGCCATTGGTGGGCGGTGCGCCGGCAGTGGCGCTTGCAATAGAGAATGCGATAGGAGCAAAGGTCGACAGGATACCGGTAATGCCGGAATATATAATGGAGCTTATGGGAAATGGCTGAAATTAAATTCATTCTTAATGGCATGGAAACGGTTGTGAACGAAGACCCGACGATGAGGCTGCTGGATGTGCTGCGCGATCGCATGGGATTTACCGGGGTAAAGGAAGGCTGCGGTGAAGGCGAATGCGGAGCGTGCTCGGTCCTGGTCGACCATGAGATCGTCAACTCATGCATTATGCCTCTGGGAAATGCGGCGGGCAGGGACATCATGACCATCGAGGAGTTCAGAAAGACGGAAAGATATAACGTTATAAGCCGGGCGTATGAAGACGCAGGCGCCGTACAGTGCGGTTTCTGCATACCAGGCATGATAATCGCCACAGAGTCGCTGCTCAACAAAAACCCGCATCCTACGGAAATCGAAATCCGCGACGGACTCTCAGGCAACCTGTGCCGCTGTACGGGATACAATATGATTGTGAAAGCCATACAACTGGCGGCGGAAAGGGGCGATGGATTATGGTGAAATCATATATTCCGAAAACATATAAGGATGCACTGGATATTCTTTCAAATGGTGATTTCACGATAATGGCCGGCGGGACGGACCTTATGGTGAAGAAAAGAAGCCGGGCGGGGCTTTTGCCTTCTTTTCAAAAGGATGTGCTTTTTTTATCAGGAATCAGGGAATTGTCTTTTATTGACAAAGATAGTACATCGGTTCGAATAGGCTCCATGACAACGCTTGAGGAAATTTTGCTTTCCGACCTGTCGCCGGCTCTTCTAAAGGAGGCTGTGGCAATAATGGCATCCCCGGGAATCAGGCACACGGCAACTCTCGGCGGCAACATAGGCAATGCTTCGCCGGCGGGCGACACGCTTCCGGTTCTTTATCTGCATAATGCCGTGATAATTATCGAAAGCAAAAAGGAAACACGGGAGGTTCCGATTGAGGAATTCATAATCGGTCCGGGGAAAACGACACTTGAACCCGGTGAACTAATTAAGGAAATCGTATTGGAAGAAGCAAAATTCAATGTGTCTTACTATAGAAAAATAGGAGGCAGGAAGACGGATGCGATATCAAAAGTATCGTTTGCCGCCGGTGCATTTGTCGGAAATGGCGTCGTGAATGATATGCGGCTGGCTTTTGGGGCTGTTTCGCCAAGAGTGGCAAGGAACAGGGAACTGGAGACTTCAATCAAGGGTATATCGACGGCAAGGCTTTTGGCTATGGCGGAAGAAATAAAGAATGGCTATGGGATAATCATCAATCCAATAGACGACCAGCGGTCAAATGCAAAATACAGGAAGAAATGCTGCATGAACATGATCGATGATTTCCTGAGAAGAGTTTCGGGCGAACAATGAAACATATGGAGGAACATAAGTGATTGGGGAAAAAATAAGGCGCAGACGGAACGAAGTGGGAATGAGCATGAAGGTAATGGCTGAAAAGACCGGACTGACACCCGGTTTCATAAGCCAGGTTGAAAGGGACATTGCGGAGCCCTCCATAACATCGCTCAGAAAAATAGCGGAGGCTCTGGAGGTTGCCGTATTCTACTTTTTCACAGAAGAAAAAAGCACGGGCATAGTCGTAAGGAAAGACCGCAGGCAGAGCCGGAAATTTCCCGCATCCCACCTGACATATGAACTGCTGTCGCCCGACCTCAACCGTCAGATGGAAATGTTCATGGCATCGCTCGATCCCGGCGCGCAGACATGCGACGAACCGCTGGCTCACAACGGGGAAGAGGTTACGCATGTCCTGGAAGGCACAATGTGGATCAAGATCGGTTCGGACGAATACACACTGGAGGCAGGAGACACAATATATTACTTTTCCAGCATGCCTCATAAAATAGTAAATACAGGCAGCGGCATATTGAAATTCATATCAACGATAACGCCGCCGGTATTTTAGATGGTGAGAGATTGGAGGATGAATATGAACAGGATTCAATTGGCAAAGGCAGCAAAGGGAGAAGTGAAGGCCGACCTGGTGCTTAAGAATTGCTCGATTATAAATGTTTTCACGGGCAAGGTTGAAACCGGGGATGTTGCGATTTACAACGGCTATATCGCAGGAATAGGCGAATATCACGGCAAGACGGAAGTTGACATAAAAGGACGATACGTTTGTCCGGGCTTTATTGACGGTCATGTTCATATCGAATCTTCCATGCTGACTCCGCCGCAATTTGCGAAATCAGTGATACCGAAGGGAACCACCACGGTTATCGCAGACCCCCATGAAATTGCCAATGTATGCGGAACGGCGGGAATCGAGTTCATGCTTGACAGCAGCAAGGGGCTTCCCTTGGATGTGTTTATAATGCTTCCCTCATGCGTACCGTCGACGGAATATGAAAACTCAGGAGCTGATTTATCCGCAGGCAGTCTTGCCCCGCTGATGGAAAGGGACAGAGTGCTTGGCCTGGGAGAGATGATGAATTATCCCGGAGTGCTCGAGGGGAATAAAAAGGTATACGAAAAGCTTGAACTGGCGGGCGACAGGCGGATAGACGGCCATGCCCCGGATGTCAGCGGGAAGGAATTGAATGCATATATAGCTGCCGGGATAAAAACGGATCATGAATGCACACGCGTGGATGAAATGCTGGAAAAGGTAAGCCGGGGAATGTATGTGCACATACGCGAAGGGTCCGCTACAAGGAATCTCGGGGTGCTGATAAAGGGCGTGGATAAAAGTAATCTGAGAAGGCTTATGTTTTGTACCGACGACAAGCACCCCAGGGACATAAAGAAGGAAGGCCACATCAACTACAACGTCAGGTCCGCGGTTGAAAGCGGGCTCGACCCGGTCGATGCAATCATAATGGCAACGCTCAACACAGCGGAATGCTATGGTCTTAATGACAGGGGAGCGGTGGCGCCGGGCTATATCGCCGACCTTCTTGTCATAGAGAACCTTGAAGACATGGTTGTTAGTAAAGTATACAAAAAGGGAAGGCTTGTCGCGGAGGACGACATCGCGCTTTTTGAACCAAGGGCCAGAAAAGACCCACGGGTTCTTAATACGGTGAAGCTCATCGAAGGCAAACCGATACAACTTGATTTAAACTTGAAATCCGATGTCGTAAAGGTCATACAGATAGTAAGGGATAATGTTGTTACAAAAAAAGTAATAAGAAAAGTAGATATAGCAGAAGGAATATACAAGAACAATCCAAAGCTCGACATACTTAAGCTTGCAGTAATAGAAAGGCATAAAGGAACAGGCAACATAGGCCTGGGTCTGGTTGAGGGATATGGTTTGAGAAATGGGGCGATAGGTCTTACCATCGCACATGATTCACATAATATAATCGTCATTGGGGATAACGACGCAGACATGCTTGCAGCAGTCGAAGAATTGAGGAAATGCGACGGAGGAATAACCATATGCTCAGGCGGTAAGGTTATTGAGACCCTCAAGCTTGAAGTTGCGGGGCTGATGACCGATTCCCCTATTGACGAAGTAGAGGATAAAATAGAGGGAATGACCCGCATCGCCTGGGGCATGGGGGTGAATGGGGGAATTGACCCGTTCATAACACTTTCATTCCTTGCCCTTCCGGTTATTCCGGAAATTAAGCTGACGGACAGGGGCCTGTTTGACATAACGACCTTCGGCTTTGTCGGCACTGAAGAATAATCAAACAATTGCCTTGGGCAACTGTTTGATAATACCGGATGTTTATGTTAATATTTAGTCGGGCTTAATATGTTTAGTGAAACTAAAGGATGGCGTTTATATGTCTCATGTTTCGGGGTATGAATGCACTATATGCGGAAGGGAATATGGTACGGGGGATAATCTCCTTACCTGCCCGGTCTGCGGCGATACTGGCATTCTTGACATAAGGTATGACTATTCTTCGCTTGGCAGGTCAATGACAAGGAAGTTCCTTGAGGGAAACAGGGATTACTCCATGTGGAGATACAAGGCTGCCATTTCCCTGGATCCCGGTGACTCGCACAAGTATCTCAGGGTGGGCTGGACCCCGCTATACAAGTCAAACAGGCTTGCTTCCGATCTAGGCATCAAGGAATTATATATTAAAGATGAAGGACTGAATCCGACGGCATCGCTCAAGGACAGGGCCTCGGCCGTTGCAGCCGCAGGCGCGCTTGGAGCGGGCTACGGTACGGTTGCATGCAGTTCGACGGGAAATGCCGCATCATCTCTTGCGGGAAATGCCGCAAGGCTGGGATTGAAGTCCGTTATTTTCGTGCCGGAACGGGCTCCGCAGGGAAAGCTTGCGCAGCTGCTTGTTTTCGGAGCCAGGGTCATGGCTGTCAAGGGGAATTACAGGCAGACATTCGAACTGTCTTCAGAAGCGATAAACAGATGGGGATGGTACAACAGAAATGCCGCAATCAATCCGCATCTGGTCGAGGGAAAGAAAACGGTCGCCATGGAAATCGCGGAGCAGCTCGGATGGAAGATCCCCGACTGGGTGGCTGTTTCCGTCGGCGACGGATGTACCATTGCGGGTGTTTACAAAGGATTTTTCGACTTGATGAGCATAGGACTTATTGAAAGAATGCCAAGACTCCTGGGCGTTCAGTCCGAAGGATGCAGTCCTTTTGTAACAGCGCATTCGAGTGGAAGACCTCTGGAGGCCGCGGACGAAAACACCATCGCAGACAGCATATCGGTCGGCATTCCCAGAAACCCGGTCAAGGCAATGCGGGCGGTGTTGAAATCGGGGGGAACATGGATTTCGGTGACTGACGGGAAAATCCTTGAAGCGATGAAAACGCTGGGTTCTCGCGAAGGTGTCTTTGGAGAGCCTGCAGGCGCTGCATCGCTGGCCGGCATTGAAAAAGCCGTCGCCTCGGGAATTATTGGCGCAGGGGAATCCGTATGCATGATTATGACAGGCAGCGGGCTTAAGGATATCAAGAATGCGCTGGAGGCGGCGGGAAGCCCGGTTTATATTGAACCGAACATGAATGAATTGATAAAATACTTCAACGGATAAGACCGCTGGATTTTTTGGAGGGAAACAATGAACGGAATTCCATTTGGCCCTACATACGGGGAGATGCTTGAAAGGGACACGATAAGTCCCGAAATAAAGGAAAGGGCACAAAACGCGCTTGACAATGAACTGAATCCCGACAATCTTTTCAACATAACATGGAAAGATCCGGAAAACAGGGTACGCAAGCTCGTGCTTCCTCCGGAACTGACCGGAGTCGATGCGAATATCATAGTAATGCTAGGTAAATACTTCCCTTCGGGATCCCACAAGGTAGGCCCGGCTTATTCGACCCTCATCGAAGGCTGCGTCGACGGGACGATACTTCCGGGCGAACACACCATACTTGGCCCTTCCACCGGGAATTTCGGAATCGGGGTATCGTACATATGCAATCTGATGGGATACGATGCAATCGTGATAATGCCCGACAATATGAGCAAGGAACGATATGAGAGGATAAAGAAATACGGGGCGTCGCTTGACCTGACGCCGGGAACCGAATCCGACGTAATACTCACGTTGCAAAGGACATACGAGCTGGCGAAGAATCCTGCGAACAGATCACTGGCCCAGTTCGAACTTCTTCCCAATTACAGGTTCCATCGGCATGTTACGGGTCATTCGGCGATCGAGGCAGTTGAAGACATCGGGAACGGAAGGATAGCCTGCTTCACATGCGCCCCGGGATCGGCGGGTACGATAGCCGCGGGAGACCAGATCAAGCTTGCTTTCCCCGAAGCAAAGGTGGCGGCCCTTGAACCATACGAGTGCTCTACGCTTACAAACGGAGGCAGGGGGCAGCACAGGATCGAAGGAATCGGAGACAAGATGTGTACGCTGATACACAATGTCCTCAATACTGATTTTGTGGTGCTTATCCATGACGACGACTGCGTGAAAGGCCTTAAGGTCATTCACGACGGGGCAAATGTGCTTGAGGAATCCGGAATGGACAGGGAAACTTCGGAATTTCTGAGCGACAAGTTCGGGCCTTCCGGCATATGCAATATAATCGGAGCAATAAAAATGTCAAAACACCTGCGACTGGGCCCCGGCGATAATGTCGTTACCATAGCGACGGACGGTTATGACAGATACGGTTCCGTTATAAAAGACCTTGATAGGCGAAGCCTGGAGACGGAGGACTTCGTTCTCAGGCGATGGAAAAGGGATATATTTGACAATGCCGGCACGGATGACATATATGATTTTCGCCGTCCCGATAAAAAGGAGCGTCTGTTCGCTCAAAAGGAGAAGGACTGGATTCCGTTCGGATATACCAAGGAATACATTGATTCCATGAGAGTGCAGGAATTCTGGGACAAAGAATATTCTAAAATTGAATATTATGACAAAAAAATCAAGGAAATGCGAAGGGATGACCGGGGGAGGTAAGGGCTATGGAAGATTACTTCGGCAGAATTCTTGGCAAGGCGGAATCATACAGGGACGATATTTCCGGTTTTCTGCGGGACATGATAAGGATTCCGGGCGAGAGCTGCGGTGAAAGGGATGTCGTTCTCAGGATCAGGCAGGAAATGGAGAAGGTTGGCTTTGACAGGGTTGAGATCGACCCCATGGGAAATATCCTTGGCTATATGGGAAGCGGCGGACGCCTGATTGCAATGGATGCCCATATCGACACGGTGGGTGTTGGAGACAGGAACCTGTGGCATTACGATCCTTATGAGGGTTTCGAAAACGCGGATATAATCGTGGGCAGGGGGGCCAGCGACCAAAGGGGCGGAATGGCGTCCATGGTTTATGCTGCAAAAATCATAAAGGAACTCGGGTTTCCGGATGACATTACACTCCTTGTTACAGGAACCGTGCAGGAAGAGGATTGCGACGGATTATGCTGGCAGTACATTATTGAGAAAGACGATATCAGACCCGAGTTCGTTGTGATAACCGAACCTACGTCGCTGAATATTTACAGAGGCCACAGGGGAAGGATGGAAATCAAGGTAACGACGGCTGGTGTAAGCTGCCATGGCTCCGCACCCGAAAGAGGAGATAATGCGATATACAAAATGGCGCCGATAATACTCGAGCTGAAGGAGCTGCACGAAAGGCTTATAAGCGATGATTTCCTGGGGAAAGGAAGCCTGACCGTTTCTGAGATATTCTTCAGCTCCCCTTCCAGATGCGCGGTGGCCGACGGATGCTCAATATCAGTCGACAGAAGACTTACGGCGGGCGAGACATGGGAATATGCGCTTGGGCAGATCAGGAATCTTGAGTCGGTGCGGGCTTCCGGTGCAGTTGTCGAGATGTATGATTACAACAGGCCGTCCTATACGGGTCTTGTCTATCCTACAAAAAGCTATTTCCCGACATGGGTGCTCGAAGAAGACCACCCGGCCTGCAGGACTCTAGAAAAAGCATATTTAAAATTATTTAAAAAGGAGCCGTTGATTGATAAATGGACATTTTCGACGAATGCGGTTTCCATTATGGGAAGATTCGGGATTCCTTGCATAGGCTTCGGCCCCGGCCATGAGGACCAGGCCCATGCTCCCGATGAAAGGACATGGAAGGACGAGCTTGTAAAGGCCGCCGCAATGTATGCGGCAATACCTTCAGTCTATATCGGCGGTTTTGCGGAAAAGAAAGGGGAGTAGTATGAAAACAGAATTCAAGGGGAAGCACTTCATTAGTCTTCAGGACTGGAGCAAGGAGGAAATAGATACCCTTCTTGATGTATCCTTCGACCTGAAAAGAAAATACGCGATGGGCATACAGACGCCGTATCTCCAATATAAAACCATGTTTCTTATGTTCTTCGAGCAATCGACAAGGACGAGAAACTCCATGGAGGCCGGCATTGCCCAGCTGGGCGGACACGGCAATTACCTCGACACTAGCACGATGCAGATTTCACACGGAGAATCGGCGAAGGACACCGCCATAATTCTTTCAAGATACGGGCATGGCATTGCGTGCCGCAATTGTTTCTGGGAAAAGGGAAATAAATATCTGAGGGAAATGGCAAAATGGGCAACGGTGCCGGTAATGAGCCTGCAGTGCGACCTTTACCACCCGATGCAGGGTATCGCAGATTTGATGACTATCGTGGAAAAAGCAAGGGATACAAGAAAACTCAAGGTGTCGATAATATGGGCTTACGCGACAAGCCACAAAAAGCCGATATCGGTCCCGCTGTCACAGGCGCTTCTTTTTCCGCGTTATGGTATGGAGGTAACGCTTGCCTATCCCGAAGGATACGATCTTCCCGACTGGGCTGTCTCCCAGGCAAGGCAGAATGCGATTGACAACGGGGGATCCTTCAGGATCACGCACAACATGGAGGAAGCATATAAAAACGCCGATGTGGTCATACCCAAGAACTGGGGCAGCTGGGTAAACAACCAGAGCACGGAAGTCGTGGACGATTTGCTGGAAACATACCGCGGGTGGAAATGTACGGAAGAGATGATTGAACTCGCAGGCAAGGATGTCATGTATATGCATGCGCTTCCGGCGGACAGGGGCAATGAGGTGGAGGATTCGGTTATCGACGGAAGGCATTCGATAGTATATGACGAGGCCGAGAACAGACTCCACACTTCGAAGGCCGTCATGACCCTGACAATGGGCGGGAAATAATTCGAAGGATGGTTTGACGGTATGGGGAAATTGGTTGTAATCGCCATAGGCGGGAATTCGCTGATAAAGGACAAGCAGCATCTTAAGGTGGAAGACCAGTACGATGCCATTTGCGATACAGTGAAATATATAGTGGATATCATAGAGGAAGGCCATGAAGTCGTCATAACCCATGGGAACGGACCCCAGGTCGGTTTCATAATGCGGCGGTCAGAGATTGCCGAGGAAGTGGAACACATGCACCCGGTTCCGCTGGTGAGCTGCGATGCGGACACGCAGGGCGCGCTGGGATATCAGATACAACAGGCGTTGTACAATGAATTCGCAATAAGAGGAATTAAAAAGAATGCGGTTACCGTCGTAACCCAGGTCGCCGTGGACAGAAACGATTCGGCATTCGACAATCCGGCCAAACC
The DNA here is from genome assembly GCA_046484775.1 of Clostridia bacterium. GTDB lineage: Bacteria > Bacillota > Clostridia > DUPQ01 > DUPQ01 > JAFGQE01. Next base: position 22,163 of record JAWOIG010000184.1, read on the forward strand.
AATCGGAAGCTTTTATGAAGAGGAAAACATTGGACGAATAAAGGAAGCTCATCCCGACTGGACGCTGTCGTTAGATTCCAACAGGGGCTACAGAAGGGTCGTTCCATCTCCGAGGCCAAAGGAAATCATCGAGCTGGAGGCCATAAAAAGCCTTGTATCCGCCGGATTTGCAGTCATTGCCGTAGGGGGGGGAGGCATTCCTGTGTGTATGGACGAAAACGACCTGCTGCAGGGAGTCAACGCAGTGATTGACAAGGATTATGCCACGGGTATGCTTGCAACAAAGCTAGGAGCCGATGTGTTCATAATCTCAACAGCGGTTCCCAATGTATTCATCAATTTCGGGAAACCGAATGAAAAGGCAATCCACGGCATATCGGTTGCTGAAATTAAAAAATTAAGAAAAGAAGGACATTTTGCAAAAGGGAGTATGCTTCCTAAAATAGAGGCAGCCATAGATTTTATCGAAAACGGTGGAGGAAAGGCAATCATCACCTCACCGGAATATATTCTTTCGGCACTGCACGGAAAGGCTGGCACAATAATTGGGGATGGCTGAATAACACGGGATTTAGTTGTTCAGCAAGCCCTAATAAGGTAATCCGCTGCACGCACATGATTGTCCGGCAGAATCAATATTATTGTTTACGAAATCCGCAGTAAGGTTTAGCCAACGACTGCGGATTTTATTGTGACCGCAGCAATTTTGCACATTTATTGCACAGCGAAGCAGGCTATTCGTAAGCATTTGAGTTGGTTTTACACATTTTGCACAGGACTTATCAACAGTACATATGTGTATAAAAAAATTCATTAAAAAAACGTCTGTACAAAAATGGTAATATATGTTAATATCAAAATGACAATAAATACCATTGTGAGGTTATCGACATAAAGACGCTCAATTCAAAATACCGAATCATAAAAAGAATCAGCGCAAGGGATGGAATCAATGTCTATCTCGGCCATGATGAGATCATCGGAGCCGAAAGAATCATTAAGGAAATACAGAAAAACAAGAAGAATCAACCGAATGATTATAATACGCTCAAAAAACTTAAGCATCCCGGCATACCGGAAATAATGGATGCTTTCGAGGAAAACGGTTCATTCTATATAGTTATGCAATATGTCGAAGGCAGAAATCTTAAGGAAGCCATTGACATTGACGGCTGCAAGGACGAGGCGGAGGCCATTTGCATAACCATGGATATTCTGGAAACCGTAGATTACCTTCAGTCAATGAAACCCGAACCGGTGATTCACGGCGACATCAAGCCAGAGAATATAATTCTGGCAAAGGACAGGGCGGTCTTGATAGATTTCGGTTCTGTGGGCAACGATACCGGATCCTCGGGCTTCTGCGCCCCTGAACGGCTTGCGGGAATGAGAAAGTCGCTTTCTTCAGATATCTATTCATGCGGAGAGATACTGTATTATCTGCTCACAGGGAAAGTAAAGAAAGTTTTCGGAAAAGAAAAGACAATTCAAATTGAAAGCGGATTATACAGAGTCATAGAGAAAAGCACCGGAAAGGCTCCTTCCGAAAGATATGCAAAGGCCTCGGAAATGGCATCGGAACTCAGAAGGCTGCAGGAACTTAGAAAAACCGGCATGCCTGCAGGCGCAGGAATTAGAAGCATATGCTTCTATGGAAACAGCGAGATGGCATGCGAGGCCGGGCTTGTTGCCGGGAAACACGGTAAAAAAGTGCTTGTAGCGGACATTGACATGCTCTCGCCGCGCATAGACTTGATTTGCGGGATAAGAAAATTCGACTACTCCCTGCAGGATTTCATGGGGGGAATCCCGTCGGAACTCAAATCAAAATGCATCAAGGTCAACAAAAACCTGTTTCTTCTTCCCTGCAGAAATGACTTCGAGAATTATGAGACTGCCGCAGCGGGTATGGTAGCGAAGATCATTGGGGCCTCCGCGGGAGTATTTGATGCGGTTTTGTTCGCATGCTGCGGGTTTCCTTATGACAGCTATCTGGTCGATGCAATATTCCTGTGCGATAAAACAGTATTTCCCATTGAGAAAGGGGCGCCGGACATACGGAAATATAACTCGATCGTACGGTTCATGGCCGCAAGGCAGAATCTGCCGGCGGATAAAATGCATTATATAGGATACAACTATACAAAAGGCATTTTGGATGGAAGAGTTGCATCGGGAGCCGCGGAAGCAGACTGGATTGGCTCGATTCCGTTCTGCAGGAGCAGGGCGGAGATGTACTCCGAGGGGAAATCATATCTCAAGGCCTTCGACAGGAAGAATTTCAGGGAGTATTCAAAAATACTGAAAAAACTGGGAGTTGTGTAAGATTATGCCATTGGTAAAAACACTTTATGAACCCGCGGGGTCGAATGCCGAAAGCATAAAGGGCATTTCTGTTCCTTTGGAAAAACTCGTCATGACGGTTACGGATGAAATAATCAGGGAAAAGCCTCACTGTGTTATCAACGCTTTTTCCGACGAGGAAAAAAAGGCCGGGCTGAAGAAGGAGATCGTAGGGATACTCGACAGCGGCAATTATTACTATTCGGGAGGCAGGCAAAGCATAATAAACGGGATTTTTGATTTCATGTTCGGATACGGGGCGCTTCAGAAGTATGTGGACGATGATGACATAAGCGACATAGACGGAACATCCTTCGATGAATTTTCAATAACGAAAAACGGAATCAGGAGGCAGGTCGATGTAAATTTCGGCGACGATCCGGCATTTGGAACTTATTGCAGGCTCGTTGCCATCAGAAGCGGCGGATTCCTTAACGAAGACGACACGCACTGCAGGACGGCCGACCTTGACAGGAGACTTAGAATAAACGTGTCAATACCTCCGAGAAATATATCCGGGCCTGCAATCAGCATACGCAAGCACAGGCGTAGGGCATATACTTACGCCCAGCTCGGGGAGCTTGGTATGCTTGACGTGGAATCGACGGCGATACTGAAATCTGCGGCAGAGGCAAAGGAAAGTATTCTTTTTTCAGGAAAAGGCGCAGCAGGAAAAACGACATTGCTGAGGACTTTTTTAAATTCGCTCCCGGAATTGGAGCGGGTTCTGGTCGTGGAGTCTGATGCCGAAATATATCCTGAAAAGAAATTCTGTATACAACAAAGGACAAAAAAGCCCGGCGAGGGCGGCCGGCCGGTTGATTTGGAAATGCTGATCAGGGACGGGCTCACCATGTCGCTTGATACTTACTGCGTCGGCGAAATTGTGGGAGCGGAGGCGTATTCCTTTATAATGGCATCGCGTTCGGGACACAGGGTTCTGGGAACAATACACTCAAGTTGTGCCGAAGAGTCCATAAATAGATTGGTTTCACTTGCGTCGGGGGCCCGGATCGGAGAGCCGGCGGGAAGGATGCTTGAGACAGCCGCATATGGAATAGAGTATGTGGTTCATCTCAGGGAATTCAGGGTCGAGTCCATTATTTCAGTCGAAGGCATAAAGAATGGGAAAATCGACGTCAGAAAATTATACGAAAGGAAATCAAAATGATATATTTTGTCGTATATCTCGCAATTTTCGCAGTCGGTACAGCTGTATTCAGAAATATCGATATCAAGAACAGGATACTTGGCATCGGAAAAACTTTTGCCTACCGCCCCGGGAAGAAGACAATAGCAGCTATCTGTGCTGCAGCCTATATACCCGGCTTTTTAATTTTCCGAATAATCACGGAGGGAATACTGCCCGCTGCGGCCCTTGGTATGCTTCCGGCCATAGGGGCTTACGCCGTCATTGATGTAATTGCTAGAGTAAAGGAGGAAAAGGAAGCTGTGCTGTTTTCCAATCTGATGCAACCGGGAATCATGAGATCTATCTGGTTTCCATTGCGACCGGAGAGCAAAAGCAACTCACACACAATTCCGCTCGTGATGCGAACCCCGTCTTTTCCCCGGATGGCAAAGGCAT